>CAZPSY010000069.1:0-8366 GCA_964589295.1 uncultured Ignavibacteriaceae bacterium | reverse complement strand
AATGGATTGATATAACTTAATTGGTTATTTTAAATGTAAAGGAGGAATTAAATATGAATTGCAAAATATTTTTATCTACCGTTGTTGTTACTTCTTTAATTCTCCTAAACTGCTCTGATAAAGAGATGAAAGTTACTGGAGAGCAAAAGGAACAGATGCGCACCACTGCAGCAGATTTTATGGATGAGTTGAAAGGTATATTGCTTAAACAGTTACAAACAAACGGGGTAGTAAGTGCCCTGGATGTTTGCTCGGATACTGCGCAGGTATTAACTAATGAATTTGGTTTGCAGAGGGGTGTGTTCATCAAAAGAATTTCTGTTAAAAACAGGAACACGAATAACTTTCCTGATGCTTATGAGCAAAATGCACTGAACGTCTTCCAGGAAATGCTGCGGAACAAAAAACTCGATGGAAAGACTGAACTGGCAGAACTGGTTAAGGAAGGTGAGTTTACTTACCTGAGATATATGAAACCGATTTTAATACAGCCTGAATGTTTAAGCTGCCATGGCAGCAAAAGCTCTATGCTGGAGGAAGTGAGCAGTCTTATTGCAGAGCGTTATCCAAATGATAAAGCCCTCGATTACAAACCGGGTGAGTTAAGAGGAGCGGTTTCTATCAAGAAACTTATTGAATAAAAAAGGCGACCTGTTAAGATCGCCTTTAGAATAAATTCCGTATTAAAACTTCATACAAACTCCTTCAACATTTTCTTTTAAGAAGTAGCTGAAGAACTTTTTATTTAGCCAACATCATTTTCTTGGTGCTTATAAATTTTTCTGTTCTAATTGTATAGAAGTACACACCACTCGGCAGATTGCCTGCATCAAAAGTTACGTTATGATTTCCAACTGCTTTGTCTTCATTAACAAGAGTTGCAACTTCTTTACCCAGCACATCAAAAACTTTAAGCGAAACCAATCCTGCTTCCCGGATATTATATTCAACTATTGTGGATGGGTTAAACGGATTTGGATAGTTCTGTTTAAGCACAAAATCTTCTAGCATATTAAATTCTACACTTATTGTTTTGCTGTAGCTGAACTTCCCATCAAAATCAACTTGTTTTAATCTGTAATAGATAGTATAATTTTCTGTGAAGGGGGATAGATCTTCAAACGAATAAAATTTGGGCTCGGTTGTAGTCCCTTCTCCCTCAACAAATCCGATAGTTACAAATGTGTTGTCATCAACAGAACGCTCAATTTCGAAACCGCTATTATTTAATTCAGAAGCTGTAGCCCATTCTAACATTATTCTACCCTGAATTACTGAAGCCGAAAAGCTTGCAAGTTCTACAGGAACTATTTCATAAACGTTTGCTAATGTTGCAAGCGTGCCAAAGGAAGCCATGCTCATCTTTAAATAGTATGGCTGGTTAAAATGAGTTACTAAATCGTTTGTTGTATGGTAAAAATCATTAAAATCAGTGCCGTCTTCAATGAGTAAAATAGCTCCGAAATTGTTAAACCAGAATGATGCATGATCGCTGTAATTGCTTCCCGGATCTTTAATATCGATATTTAATCCAAGATTATAAAGAGTATTTACCTCAACCATTTTATCCTTAAGATATCTTGAAGTGCTAACTGGTCCTGTATGAAGATCGGCAATATTATTGTTGTCGGAATCCCATGCAATCATATCAAGATTAACAACTCCCAATATGGAATCACCGGCAGCAGCAGCTAGTGTTGCATAATAATCACTTCCAATCAAACCTTGTTCTTCTTCATCCCACAAAGCATATATTATGGTGTACTCGGCACTGTATTGAGACATGATTCTTGCTGCTTCGAGTACAGCAGCAGTTCCGCTGGCATTATCATCAGCTCCCGGGGCAATTGTGCCGGATGGCGTATAATCATCATAGTGAGCACATATTATATATTTTTGATTTGGATAATTAGTTCCAAGTTGAACACTATAAACATTTCTGCCAGTTGACCCAAATGACTGGTTGTAAACAGTTAATCCGTAAGATTCAAGTTTTTGTTGTATGTAGTCAGCAGCCTTATCGTTTCCGGGTTGACCTGTTTTTCTTGATAAGATTGTATATGGTGATCCACCGATAATTGTTTGCACTTCACCTGATAGTTCCTCTACAAAAAAGATTAAGGAATCTATATTTGTTTGATTTATTACATCTTGTATTATAGGTGTTTGGGTTATAGGTGTTTGGGATAGTAAAGTTCCTTGTAAAGCAAGGAGAGAAAACACTAAAGTGAGTACCAGTTTTTTCATGAAGGACTCCTTTCCGGATGGTTTGTACATCTATAATTGTTACAAATTGTAATGCAAATTAGCAACAATTATGCTAAAACCCATATGTTTCCAACATTTTAATTTTGATGATTTTGGTTAGGGAGGGTTCACAAAGCGGTAAAAATGTGGTTATGCGCGGTAATTTTTCTTATACCACTCAACTGTTTCACTTATTGCTTCTCTATGTGGAGTTGAAGGATTGCCGAACGATTTCTCAAATTTACCATGGTCAACCTGGTAGGGATTTTCATAAGTTGGCATAACTTCTCTTAGCTCTTTAATTATAGGATTAAACTTAGAGAGTAAGTTTGTAATAAATGGTGAGGTCGTTTGGACTTTTGGTGTTTTCTTCGTCTCGTTAAAGATAAGATGGAGCAGTTCCCTGGTTGTTAAAGCTTCCGCAGCCGGTATATGCCAAACTTCTCCTGAAGCGTTTGGTACCTCACCAAGAGTTACCAGTCCTATTGCAAAATCTTTTATGTAAATATAAGAATGGGGAACATCAATATTCCCAAGCATTCTGATTGTCTTCCCCTTTAAAGCGGGATTAAAAACTCTTTCACCAAGGATAGAAGCTATAACTCGCGGTCCGTAAAAATCAGATGCTCTTCCAATTGCAACCTTAACTTTACCTTCTTTATGTGCTGCAAGAAGTTTGTCACTCATTTCCGCTCTTACTTTTCCCTTTGTTCCCAGAGGATTGTTGAGTGTGTTTTCATTAATAGGATTTTCGGCATAACCGTACATGTAAAGATTATCAGCATAAATAAGTTTTGCGTTTGCCGAAGCAGCTCCCTCCATTATTCCAGTAGTGAGGGATGGAAAAAGTTCTTTCCACTGGGTGTAGGGAGGCATTGCACAATGATATACTACTTTAGCATCTTTACAAATTTCCCTGGTTCGTTCCCGGTCTTCAGCATCTGCTCTTATAAGCACGGCGCCAGTGGGCAAATCTGCTTTACCACTTCTGTTAACCATTCTTACGGTTTTACCTTTTTTCAGAAGTTCCTCTGCAACGGCATAACCAAGCGGACCTGTACCAAATACTACGTTTAGTTCGCTTCCGTTTTCCATTACAGCCTCCTTTTAGATGCCTGAAATTTTATTCCTCATATAAATTGGCATAAAAAGAGATAATTATCAAGTTAAAGTTGAGTTTTATTACAAGTTGTTTAATAACTTTAATAGCTCTTTGTCAAGTTCTTTACCACGGTTATTTGCATACCATTTATGCAGTTCTATTAGCCATTCGTTTTTTGCAGCCCCCTTTCTTTAAGTTCATTAATTAGTTGCTGTGCTGCTGTAGGTCTTGCGCCCCAGAGGAATAATTCTTTTCCATCTTCATCAAAAGCAATTAGCTTTGGAATACTGCGCGTTCCAATTAGTAAGATACTGATCCATTATCTCAGGGTTTGAATCTCTAAGTAGAATTTGTAACCCCACATTTTTACTTAGCTCGGAAATTTTAGCTATGATGGGCAGGTTTTGTGCAGAGTCTCCGCACCACGATTCTGTTAGTACAATCCAAAGCTGCGGGGCACTAATTTTATTGAGAGCTTCAATTAGTTCATCCGAAGGAACAAATTGTTTTTCTACTCTGGCACTCCTGGATAAATTAAGTTTTTTAATATCATAATTATTTTTTTCATCAACAGCGGGCGGATTTGCAATCTCATCTGCAAAAAGCTTTTTATACTCTTCGTAACTCATTCCGCTGTTAGGAATTTTGTCTCGCAAAAATTTTAACATCATTACTAATTCTTTCATTTAATTTCTGAAATAGAGAAAAACTAAAATAGTAATGAATTAGAGTAAATAAGAGAATTTTGGATTCACCTTTGAGATGTATATCACAATTTTAATAGGAATAATGAATTTGTGTCAGTTAATATTCTTTTTTAATCGATAATTATGATAAGTTTGGCAAGTAAATAAATACCAGATTTTTTAAGATGACCACTGAGACAAAATATTTTACACCCGCTGAAGCAAGACGTACGTTACCCCTTGTAAAAAAAATAGTAAAAGATATTCTTGATACAAGCAGGGAGATGCGGCTTTTAGCAGAAGAACTAAACGGCAAAGTTGAAAGTGACCCTGATATTCAAAAACTTGGTGCTGATATTGAAAGCTTTCTTTCAGAGCTGGAAGAAATAGGATGTTTTTTTAAGGATTGGAACTTTACCTTAGGACTGGTTGATTTTCCCGGGGTAATCGATGACAGGGAAGTGTTCCTTTGCTGGAAAAGTGATGAAGATGATATAAGGTTCTACCACGATTTTCAAGAAGGTTATGCGGGGCGTAAACCAATTCCGGAAGAATACTTTTTAGAAGAATAGCTAACCAAACTTCTATTCGGCAAGATCGAACTCTACAAACGCCTCAGTAGTTTTCTCTGAATAATTATCCCGGATATTAAAGAGTAATTTATATTTTCCCAATGTATAAGTCGAATCGAGTTCAAACTGTATTTCCAGCGGAATATCAGTTATCTCTTCTTCCTGCTTCGTCTCTTTACTATCTTCAAAAATATTTGCAATTGTTTTTTCGTTGGGAGTAACCATATCAACACTGTATTGCACAGAAGCTGAAAAAGTTCCTTCTGCCTCTTTCTGTACAAATCCTCTTACATTAACCAACGCATTAACTTCCCACCTGTCTCCAATATCAAATGCAAAAGATTCGGGGCTGAATGCTTCAAATTTTATTTCTTCTTTATTGCATCCGTTTAGAAGGAATGCAATGAATATTAGAACTACAAAATATTTCATACTCTACCGGGTTTGATAAGAGGGTGCTGTAAACCAACACCCTCTGAAGTTATTGTTAACCGTTTTTTTGTTGAAAATCTTTCATAAAGGAAACAAGATCTTCAACCCCTTTTGTTGGGAAAGCATTGTAAATAGATGCTCTCAATCCACCAACAGATCTGTGTCCTTTCAAACCGCTGAATCCGGCTGCAAGCGCTTCTGCAATTAATTTTTTCTCTAATTCTTCATTAGGAAGATTGAATGGAATGTTCATTAATGAACGACTATCTTTTTCTGCGTGTCCTTTATAATATCCGCCGCTCTCATCAATAAATTGATAAAGCAGTCCGGCTTTATGTTTATTGGTTTCATACATTTTATCAAGTCCACCATTATTTAGCAGCCACTTAGCGACCAACCCGATTATGTATATACCAAAAGTGTTGGGAGTATTGTACATAGAACCTTTTTCAACATGAGTTTTATAATTTAACATCGTATGAAGGTTATCCGAAGATCTTTCCAACAAATCTTTTCTAAATATTACCATAGTTACACCTGCAGGACCCATATTCTTCTGTGCGCCTGCATAGATAATTGCATATTTATTCACATCAATTTTTTTGTGAAAAATATCTGAAGATGCATCGCACACCAAAGGAATATTACCAACAGCAGGTTCTGTTTGCCATTGTGTTCCATAAATGGTATTGTTTGAAGTAAAGTGAACATAAGAAGCATCCGGGTCAAGTTTTAATTCATCCTGCTTTGGTATCCTGTTAAAGGTGGTTTCCTCGGTTGTAGCAGCAACATTAATCGCCCCAACTCTCTTAGCTTCTTTTATTGCTTTTTTTGCCCAGGCCCCAGTATTAATATAATCTGCCTTATTTTTAGGGGGCATAATATTCAATGGGATCATCGAAAACTGCAAACTTGCACCACCTTGCAGAAAAAGCACCGCGTAATCATCACTTATATTTAGAAGTGTTTTTATATCTGCCTTTGCCTGATTGATGATATCATCAAATGTTTTTGAGCGATGACTTATTTCTAAGACTGACATTCCCACACCGGGAAGCGAAAATAAATTTTCCTGCGCTTCTTTTAAAACATCTTCCGGCAAGATAGCAGGACCGGCACTAAAGTTATATATTCTTTTTTCCATAATGGTTCCTTTAAGTTTTCAATTCATATAAAATTATAATTATATAGTATGAGAAAGTAATCCATCCCGTAATTTTGGCTCAAACCAGGTTGATTTTGGCGGCATAACCTCTCCCGCATCCGAAATTTTCATTAGATCATCTACTGAAACAGGGTACATTGAAAATGCTACTGCTGCCTTACCGCTGTTCACAAGTTTTTCAAGTTCCTGTGTTCCGCGTATTCCCCCTATAAAATCTATCCTGTTGCTTGTTCTCTGGTCTTCGATTCCAAGTATTGGATTCAACAAAAAATTCTGGAGAATACTTACATCAAGTTTTTCCCCCACCGAAGTTGCCTCATCTACTTTGCTGATAGTTACATCCGTTGGTTTTAAACTGAACCACTCATTATCAATGTACATTCCAAAACTTCTTTTTGCAACAGGTTCTTTGCTATCGGTTTTTTCTATTTCAAAACTCTCTTTTATTTTATTAATAAATTCTTCTTTGTTGTATTTGTTAAGCTCGAACACAACCCTGTTGTAAGGAAGAATTTTCAACTGATTAGCCGGAAAAACAACGGCGATGAAATAATTATATTCTTCATTCCCAGTATGATTTGGATTGGAATTTCTTTTCTCCTCCCTGGCTCTGCTGGCACTTTTTGCGCGGTGATGTCCGTCCGCAACATATATTTTTTCCTGTTTGCTAAACTCTTCGATTAATGTATTGTTGTATTCATCAGGTAAGAGCCAAACTGTATGCTGAATACCATCCGGCGAAGTAAAATCATATTCTGGTTTTGTTTCCTCTATCGTTTTATTAACCAGGCTATTTATTGTTTCAGCTCCACGGTATGTTAAAAACACTATCCCGGTTTGTGTTTCAGTGGTTACTATATGATTTGTCCTGTCATCCTCTTTTACCTTCCGTGTTTTCTCATGCTTAAGTATAACATCATTATCATAATCATCAACTGCAAAAGTTGCTGCGATGCCTACTTGCGCGCGCTCATCCATTACCAGGTGGTATAAATAAAAATGTGGTTTATCATCTTCATTTAAAGAACCATTCTTTTTTAGTTTTGCAATATTCTCTTTCGCTTTTTCATAAACTTCTTTTGAATATGGATTTACATCATCAGGCAAATCAATTTCTGATCTTGTAACCTTTAAAAAACTTAAATCATTCTTAGCCGCAAGTTCCTTTGCCTCTTTTCTGTTCACAACATCGTAAGGCACGCTTGCAATTATATGTGCGTTTTCCTTTTGGGGTCTTAATGCATTAAATGGTTTTACCGTTGCCATATTTTTCTCTGTATCTGTAAAATTGAATTTAAAACTGGTTGTTTAAAATCTGCAAAATCGGGACAATAATCCACCTTTTTAATAGATTTATTACAAGTTTTTAATTATAGAGCTATTAATTCATCAAAAAAATTTGTTTAATAAGAGCAGTAGGATCAGTATTTTAACATCATATTTTCAGAAATAATACCATAACAGGTTATGAAGACTTTAATCAAGACAATATTATCAGTTACAATTATATCCTTTTTTGTTTCCTGCGGGACTGAAAAACCATTAAACTTAACTGATGCCAGGAGTGAAGTTAAAGAATTTTATGAATCGGGCAGGTATGATGAAGAGCTGGATGAAGTTATAAAAAATGCGCTGGAACAATTTGAAAAAGTAGAGTTTAAAGAAAACTCCGTTGTAATTTTTGATGTGGATGAGACAGTGCTTAACAACTATGGTCTCGCCGAACTGATGGGTTTTGGTTACGTTTATGAGATGAACAAAAAATGGAATGCTGAAATGAAAGCCCCGGCAATTCCACAGGTTAAAGAATTATACGAATATTTGCTTGTCAGGGGAGCTAAAATAATTTTCCTTACCGGAAGGAATATCCCGGAGTACGAGGTAACTTATAAAAACTTAAAACAGGAAGGCTACGAAGTTTTTGATACGTTAATTACCCAGAGAGAATATGAGTATGAACTAAGTGCTCAGGAGTTTAAAAGTTCCAAACGAAAAGAATTAACAGAAGAAGGGTATGAAGTTATTGGAATAGTGGGCGACCAGTGGAGCGATTTAAAAGGGGAATACCACGGTATACAGGTTAAAATTCCGAATTATTTATATTTGATTGAGGATTGAGTTCTTTTAATCTGGTAAAACAAAAACAATTTATGTTAGGGAGA
>CAZPSY010000068.1:7912-8403 GCA_964589295.1 uncultured Ignavibacteriaceae bacterium | reverse complement strand
GCGATGACAATTGCGAATCCAATCAAAACAATCCCTAAGGTTGAAAATACACCAATATAAACATCAAGACCCTCAGCAACGGTAAAATTAGCAGCTCCTTCTTCAGCACCAGTGAGTGAAGCAATTCCTCCTGCCAGG
The DNA here is from genome assembly GCA_964589295.1 of uncultured Ignavibacteriaceae bacterium. Taxonomy (GTDB): domain Bacteria; phylum Bacteroidota; class Ignavibacteria; order Ignavibacteriales; family Ignavibacteriaceae; genus JAZGGS01. The sequence goes on along the minus strand of CAZPSY010000068.1, from coordinate 8,265 downwards.
TAATTTGCAATTGAAAAACTGAGAAACCAACCTCCCATTGCTGTTGCAGCTATTTTAACTGGAGCTAGTTTTGTTACCATAGAAAGACCAATTGGCGAAAGGAATAATTCTCCTGTGGTATGAAGCATATAAAGGAATACAAGAGTGAGAAGAGGAACTTGAAAGTTGTCAACAAATTGCATTCCGATTAGAGTAACTAAAAACCCCAAACCAAGCTGAAGGATTCCCAGCGAAAATTTCATTGGAATACTTGGGTTTTTACCAATTTTATCTAGTTTCACCCACATTACTGAGAAAATCGATCCAAAGAGAATGATGAATAGAGGATTGAAGAACTGAGTCATCGAAGCAGG
>CAZPSY010000068.1:6276-7902 GCA_964589295.1 uncultured Ignavibacteriaceae bacterium | reverse complement strand
TCGAAGCTGGGATTGTCCAACCGAGATGTCCTCGATCAACATTTCGGTCGGCAAACAGGGTTAGAGAAGTACCTGCTTGTTCAAAGCAAGCCCAAAATACGATATTGATTAACATAAAAATGACCAGGGCGATCATCCTGTCTCTCCACATTGGTCCCTCTTTTATACCCGTCCTGACTAAATTAACTGCCACGAAAAGGAACAAGATGATGAGCAACACCATCATCAGCGGGAATTCAAAACTTTCAAATTTAATAATGTTTTTATTAATAAGGATATAGCAAATTGGAATCAGCAATAACGAACCAATCGAAATAGTCTGAACTCCATTCAACGGTCCTAACATTTTTTTCTTACCCGCCTCTGGAATATCGAGTCCAGGAGCGTCTCGGTATCGGTCTCTTCCAGACCAAAAAATAAAAAGACCCATTAACATTCCAATACCGGCAAGTCCAAATCCATATTCAAATCCATAAGTCTCTCCTACATAAGAAACTACTAAGGTAGCTAGTGCAGCACCAATGTTTATTCCAATATAAAAGATAGTAAAACCTGAGTCCCTTCTTGGATCCCCTTCCTTATATAATTTCCCAACTATTGTGGATATATTTGCCTTGAAGTAGCCATTACCAACAATAATAGCGCCCATGCCGATAAGTATAAAATGGTTGCGTATCGCCATATCAAATCCAAACATCTCGGTTCCACCAAGCAAAATGAATTCGCCAATCGCCATTAAAACAGCACCCATCATAATTGCATAGCGATAACCTAAAAACTGATCGGCCATACGTCCACCAAGAACAGGTGCGGCATACACAAGACCCGTATATGCGCCATACATAAGGCTGGCTTCAGCATCCCCTTTAAGTAAAGATTTAACCAAAAATAGCGTTAGAAGAGTACGCATTCCATAGTAACAGAAACGTTCCCACATCTCGCTCATGAATAATACCCGTAAGCCGTTTGGGTGCTGTTTAAACATCAGTAAACCTCTTTAAATATTTTAGATGATAATTGGTTGAAACTTTAAAGGAATGAAAATTTTGCAAATGAAATAAGATTCTATAATTATTTTTGTGGTACTTAATTCGGTAAATATAGAGTAATTCCATATTTTTTCATAATGCTTATTGCATCTAAAGATTGGTGATATCAGCATTTAATAGATTAATTCAAATTGATTAAGAAAAAGGCAATTGATATATTTGATTAATGAAAAATTTATTAGGAAAACCGTTCGTTCGAAAAACAATCTTTTTTCTCATAGGATTTATTTTCGTTGTCCTCTTGCTGAATTATTTAATCATTCCCTGGTATGTAGACTCTGCAGAAACCACTGTGCCAAATGTTGTTGGTATGACTGATCAGGAAGCGATTGAAATGTTGGAAAGCCAGGGATTTGAAACAGCAATAGCTGATACTTCCTACGGTTTGGAATACCAGAAAAATACTGTTTTTTTGCAGCGACCTGAAGCAGGCGATATAGTTAAAGAGGGAAGACGCATTTTTCTTTTTGTGAGCGGTGGAGAAAAAACTGTTTATGTTCCTATGTTGAAAGGTAAAACCATTTTGGATGCTAAATTTGCTTTAGAAAGAATTGGGCTTAAACTTGGCAGGGTGGAT
>CAZPSY010000068.1:0-6176 GCA_964589295.1 uncultured Ignavibacteriaceae bacterium | reverse complement strand
GATGTGATGGACGGGCATTTTGTACCCAATATTACAATCGGTCCCGTTATTGTTGAAGCAGCAAGAAGAGTAACAAAGCTTCCGCTTGATGTTCATTTAATGATAAAGAATCCGGATAGGTATTTAGAGGATTTTGTAAACGCGGGAGCTGATTATGTTTCAGTGCATGTTGAAGAAGTTATACATCTAAACAGAACTGTGACACACATAAAAGAACTAGGTGCAAAAGCAGGTGTTGTACTTAATCCTGCTACGCCTGTAAGTTCAGTTAAAGATATTGCAGAATATATCGATCTTCTTTTATTGATGACGGTGAATCCTGGATTTGGTGGACAAAAATTTATAACAAATTCAATAAGACGCATTAAGGAAGCGGTTAAATTAAGGAATGATTTGAATGCAGATTTTCTTATTGAAATTGACGGCGGGGTAAATGTTGATACGATTAAACCAGCACGCGATGCCGGGGTTGATGTATTTGTTGCCGGCTCTGCAATATTTAGTGCTGATAATATTTCCGCAGCTGCCACTGAATTAAAGAACCTGATTAAGTAATCCTTTTATTTTAAATTCATCGGAGAATTTAAAGGAAGCGATGTTAACTTGAAGGCGGCAAAGGTCGTCTTTTTTTATAACTTTATCTGTTAAGTTATCGTTAATTGAAGAATAAAAACTGGATTGAGAAAATCAGTACTATAAATAACTTCGAAATACCTAAACTAACTTCATATAAAATAGGAGTTAAACTATTTTCGTTTAATCGGGCTTATACTATGGGTATTTTAAATGTTACTCCCGATTCTTTTTCAGACGGAGGCATTTATAATACCAGAAATAACGCCGTTAAATACGCTTTGGAAATGCTCGATGAGGGAGCAGATATAATTGATATTGGGGGTGAATCATCACGTCCGGGCTCGGATCAAGTAGAAGAAAATGAGGAGCTTGAAAGAGTGATCCCGGTTGTAAAGGAAATTCTTAATAAGCGACCTGATTCTGTATTATCGGTAGATACAACTAAAAGTAGAGTTGCTCTTGCAGCTTTAAATGCCGGCGCTGCGATGGTAAATGATATCAGTGCCTTACGCTATGATCCGGAGATGGTAAATGTTATTAAACATTTTGATTCTGCCGTTGCTTTAATGCATATGAAGGGAAAACCAAAAAATATGCAGGAAAATCCGTATTATGAGAATGTAATTGAAGAAGTGTATGATTTTTTAGCTGAACGAAGTTCATTCGCTGCTGAAAATGGTATAGATAAAATTTTTATAGATCCGGGTATCGGATTTGGTAAGAGGGTAGAGGATAATTTTAATTTAATCCAAAGACTTGAAGATTTCATCTCTCTTTCTTATCCAATTATGATTGGGTTCTCAAGAAAGTCGTTTATTGGAAAATTACTTGATCTGGAAGTTGATAAAAGGGACGAAGCAACAATGGCTCTTAATACTTTAGCTATTTCACGGGGCGCAAAAATTATCAGAACTCATAATGTTAAATTGGGTGTTCAATCGTGTAAATTAATGAATCAGAATAATCTTAAATCTTAATGTTCGAATTATTCAAAATAGGATTTCTAACTATAAACTTCAGTGATCTGCTTGACGTACTTATCGTATCGTTTATTGTTTATAAGCTTTATACACTTTTAAGAGGAACAATTGCAGCTCAAATATTTATAGGATTGATAATAATTCTTGTTTTTTCTTTTGTTGCACAAGCTACAAACTTAAGGGCTGTTACCTGGTTATTACGCTTAATAACAGATGTTTGGGTAATTGCATTTGTAATATTATTTCAACCTGAAATAAGAAGACTGCTGGTTTTGCTTGCCAGAAATCCATTCTTCAAAATATTTATTAAATCCGAAGCTCCCGATTCCGCAGAAATTGTAGCAGAATCTGCCTTTGATCTTTCTCAGCAGCAGCATGGTGCATTAATAGTTCTTGTTAGAGATACCGGTATAAGGGGTTTTACCGAAACCGGTGAACTTCTAAATTCTAGATTGAGCAGGGGACTTCTTACTTCGATATTTTTTCCAAAATCTCCATTGCATGATGGTGCGGTTATTATTGAAGGTAATTTGATTGAAGCCGCAAGATGTACGCTGCCATTATCTATGACGACAACAATCAATGGAGAAACTCTTGGAATGCGTCACCGTGCAGGGCTTGGTATTAGTGAACAGGCAGACGTAATAAGTGTAATTGTTTCTGAAGAAACCGGTTCTATTTCTGTTGCAGAAAATGGAATCTTAACAACAGGTTTATCAAAAGATTCTCTGAAGAAAAAACTGGAAAAAGCATTCCGTGCACCTACTGCAAAAGGATGGAAAGCTTTATTTGAGCAGGTAAGAGGAGAGAAAAAATAAAAACTTGTGCTGTAATACCTTTCTATAATGAAAGCACAACAATAAAGAAAGTTATAGAAGATACGCAGAGATATGTTGAAATTGTTATTGCAGTTAACGATGGTTCCGATGACGATTCGGTTTCGAAGATATTTATAAATGAAAATGTACTTGTTTTAAATGAAATAGAGAACAGGGGAAAAGGTTTTGCGTTAAGAAAAGGATTTGCTAAAGCAGTTGAGCTTGGATGTGACGCAGTCATTACCCTCGATGCGGATATGCAGCACAATCCCGAATCGATTCCTGCTCTTCTTTCCGGACTTGATAATTTCGATTTAGTTGTGGGTAACCGGCTTAAAGATCTTTCAGGAATGCCTTTTCAGCGTATAATGAGTAATAAGCTTACTTCCTTTTTACTCAGCAAAAAAACCGGGATGAAAATTATTGATAGTCAATGCGGCTTTCGGGCTTTCAGCAGGGAAGTATTGCTGAACGTGCATACACGAAGTAATGGTTATGAAGCAGAGAGTGAAATTATTATTTTAGCAGCCCGGGCAGGATTTAAGATTGGATTTGTTGAAGTACAGACTATTTATGGAAATGAAAAGAGTAAGATAAATCCTGTAAAGGCTATTTTCGGATTTATAAAAGTTTTGTTCTATTAATCATTTTTAATCAGAATGGCTAAGCAGAAGAAATGGGAAATAAAGGAGATTAAAAAAGGGGGAAGGGTTTCCAGTGCTGCTAAATTAATTATTGGAACAAGGTTAACTCATCTTCTGGATACTATAGAAAAATATTTTCATACTATGGATGTTGAAAATTTGCACGATGTTCGTATTTCGCTTAGAAGAGTTAGATACAATATGGAACTTTTTATCTCCTGTTTTAACAGAAAACAGTTTTTAGGAATTTACAACGCGGTGCAGGAACTGCAGGATCTTTCAGGTGCTGTCCGTGATCTTGATGTTTTTAAAGAGAATATTAATTCATTAATACAAAACGAAAAAGCAAGGGTAAGTAAAACTGTACTTCAGAAAGTTGAAAACAAACGAAAAAAACTTGAAGAAGAACTCAAGCTGGCATTAATGAAATTTTTACACAGTAAACAGTTAAAGAACTTTTATAAGTTAGTATCATAAAATCAGCGAGGATATTATGAAGTTAAAATATTTTTCACATTCAGCCTTTCAAATAACTGCTGCAGACGGCAAAGTAATTTTAATTGACCCATTTTTGGATGGCAATCCTACATCACCGGTAAAAGCTGCTGATGTGAATGCAGATTATATAATTTTAACACATGCTCATGGAGATCACCTTGGAGATTCTTTCAGCATTGCAGATCGCTGTAAATCTAAAATAATTTGTGTTAATGAACTTGCAATTTATTGCCAATCCAATGGTTACGATGCACACAATATGCATATTGGCGGTGCATATAATTTTGAATTTGGAAGAGTAAAGTTTACCATAGCTCATCATGGCTCGCTAACACCTGATAAATTTTACGCAGGTGAGCCAGCAGGTGTACTTGTTACAATTGATAGCAAAACAATTTATCACGCAGGAGATACTGGTTTGTTTTACGATATGAAATTAATCGGTGAAATGAACAAAATAGATTATATGCTTCTGCCAATTGGTGATAATTTTACTATGGGAATAATTGATGCAGTTAAAGCTGCAGAGTTTGTTTCGCCAGGGGTTGCAATACCTATGCACTACAATACTTTTCCAGTAATTGAAGCTGATCCTGAAGTATTCAGGATGAAAGCAGAAGCAGCCGGAATTAAAAGCAGGGTAATGGAATACGGAGAAGAAATAGATTTATAATAAGTCTTATAAACAAAATTTGAAAATTTATTTTTATTATTTTTTTATTAAATTGATATAACTTTTGAACTAACAGAGCATTAATGAGTAAAATTATTTCGATTGCGAACCAGAAGGGCGGGGTGGGAAAGACAACAACCGCCATAAACGTTTCGTCGCTTTTAGCTGCAGCAGAAAAGAAATCTCTGCTCGTAGATATTGATCCGCAGTCAAATTCGTCATCGGGTTTAAATATTACAAATCAAAATCCATCTATTTACGAAGTATTAATCGGAACAGAAAACATCTCTGATGTAATCATCGAATCGTATATGCCGTATCTCGATATTCTCCCGTCAAATATAAATCTTGTTGGTTCAGAAATTGAGATGGTTGATATGGAAGGTAGAGAACGACTACTGAAAAATGCACTTAATGAAATTATCAATAAGTATGATTATATTATTATCGATTGTCCTCCTTCGCTTGGATTATTAACACTTAATGCTCTTACAGCTTCGCATTCAGTTTTAATTCCGGTTCAGTGCGAGTATTTTGCGCTTGAAGGTTTAGGACAATTACTTAATACAATTAATATCGTTAAAAAACATTACAATCCCGGCTTAGCTATTGAAGGTGTTTTGCTGACAATGTTTGATACAAGATTAAGACTATCGCACCAGGTTGCTGAAGAAGTACGAAAATATTTTGGTGAAAAAGTTTATAAAACAGTAATTAACAGGAATGTTCGTATCGCTGAATCTCCAAGTTACGGGAAGCCGATAATTCTTTACGATGCAATATCTACCGGAGCGAAAAATTATATGGCTCTTGCATCAGAATTACTTGAGAGAAATTCAAAGTCTTTTAATAATAATTAAACTATGAGTAAGATTAAACCAGGACTCGGAAGAGGATTAGATGCTCTCATTAAACCTCAGGATTATGTAAAGAACGGAATAGATACGGAAGATCTATCAACCGTTAAAGATGATGATGGAAAACAGGTAGATGTTCTTGCAAAGATATCGGTCGATTTTATCTCAAGAAATCCTTACCAGCCACGTTTCGATTTTGATCTTGAAGCAATGGAAGAATTGCAAAAGTCAATTCTTTCCAATGGTCTTATTCAACCCATTACTGTAAGAAGAACCCCAGATCATAAATACCAGTTAGTTTCCGGCGAAAGACGCTTAAAAGCTTGTAAGGAAATTGGATACAGGGAGATTCCGGCTTATATAATTCAGGTAGATTCGGATGAACTGATGCTTGCGCTGGCACTTATAGAAAACATTCAGCGCGAAAAACTAAATCCAATCGAAATTGGTACTGCCTATAAACGGCTCATGGATGAATGCCATCTTACCCAGGAACAAATTGCTGAAAAAGTTGGGAAAAACAGAACTACAATTGCCAACACAATACGATTGCTCAGACTTCCGGCAGAAGTTAGAGCTCGGCTTGTTGCAGATGATATTACTTACGGACATGCGAGAGCTTTAATAAACCTGCCGAGTGAAGAAGTACAGGTTGAACTGCTCAATAAAATAATTGATAAAAGCCTCTCGGTACGAAAAGTTGAACAATTGGTTAGAATGTACAATGAAAGTTCGGGCAAAGAATTTAAAAGAAAAACTGCTACTATTAAAACCAGGAATTTAACCGTTGATGCCAACTTAAGTAATGTAGAAGATAAGCTTAGAAAAATATTTGGTACAAAAGTAGTTTGCAGGCAAAAGAAAGATGGAAGCGGCGAACTGATTATTGAATACTACTCATCCGAAGAACTGGAACGGTTATTTGAATTATTTGAGATCATTGATAAAAATTATAATTAAATCGGCGGTTCTTTTAGTCTTTTTATCAACCGTTATTTCGGCTCAGGATATTTCCAACCAGGATGCTCCCGAAGACACAATATTTGTAATGAAAAAATCTCCCTGGGGCGCAGTGCTACGGAGCGCTGTCATTCCCGGCTTTGGTCAGTTTTATAACGAATCCTACTACA
>CAZPSY010000067.1:0-8493 GCA_964589295.1 uncultured Ignavibacteriaceae bacterium | reverse complement strand
TTTGATGAAGATAAAAATTCCACTAATGCAGATGCAGAAGCGGAAAAAACTTCGGAATATGATCTAACACTGAAGAAAGATTTTCTATTCGCCTTAATTTTAACCATCCCTATTTTCATACTTAGTATGAGCCAAATGTTTGAAGGAATTAGAGAGCTAATTCCTTTTACCGATTTCCAGTTAAATAAAATCCTCCTCATACTAACCACTCCTGTTATTTTTATTTCGGGTAAAAGATTTTTTAAAATATTCTGGAATAATTTAAAACACTATGCTGCTGATATGAATTCGCTTGTAGCTGTTGGCACAGGCGCTGCATTTTCATTTAGTGTTTTAATTACTCTCTTTCCTGAACTAATACTAAAAGCCGGTCAAATCCCTCACGTTTATTTTGATACTACTGTTGTAATAATAACATTAATCTTAATGGGTAAGTGGTTGGAAGCCAGGGCTAAAACGAAGACGGGTTCTGCAATTAAAAAACTGATTGCCCTGAAACCTAAGACTGCGCTAATCAAATCTACTGATGGAGAGAAAGTAATTAATGTAGCCGAATTGAAAAACGGTGACATTGTCATTGTAAAACCGGGTGAAAAAATTCCTGCTGATGGGATAATAAAATCAGGTTATTCAACAGTTGATGAATCGATGCTTACAGGTGAGAGTTTCCCTGTAGAGAAAACTAAAGGCGACAAAATATTTGGCGGGACAATAAATAAATCGGGCTCATTTGAGTTTGAAGTTACTGCAACAGGTATAGATTCAGTTCTTGGAAAAATAATTACTCTTGTTGAAGAAGCCCAGGGCTCAAAAGCACCGATACAAAAATTAGCTGATAAAGTTGCTGCTGTATTTGTACCGGTCGTTATTGTTATTGCTGTAATTACATTTATAGTATGGTTTACAATTGGAGGAGATGATGCGTTTACAAAAGCACTCATTAATTTTGTTGCAGTGCTTATAATTGCCTGCCCATGCGCTATGGGTTTGGCAACTCCAACTGCTTTAATAGTTGGAATAGGTAAGGGTGCTGAAAACGGAATATTAATTAAAGACGGTGAACATTTAGAGTTAGCACACAAAATAAAAACCGTTTTATTCGATAAAACGGGAACGATTACTGAAGGTAAACCTTTTGTCAGTGAAGTGGTTTCCAATGGTTATGATGAAAATGAATTAATAAAACTCGTTGCATCACTCGAAAAAAGATCAGAACATCCGCTGGCTGAGGCAATAGTTAACTATGCTAAATCTAAATCTATTTCTACAACTGATCCCAAGAAATTTGAAAGCACAACAGGTTTTGGATTGACAGGAGTAGTTGAAAATAAAAAGATTGTCATAGGTAATAAAAATTTTCTATCTAATTATAATTTAACTTCAAATGATTTTGCGGATAAAGCTGATCAGCTTTCCTCCGAAGGAAAAACAGTTGTACATGTTGCAATAGATGGTAAATCATCAGGCATAATTGCAATTGAAGATCCAGTTAAAAATACCTCGGCTGAAGCAATTAAAGAATTAAAAAGGTTGAACATAAAAACAATTATGATTACCGGGGATAACAAACGCAATGCAGAACTCATTGCAAAGCAGTTGGGAATAGATGATTTTGAGGCAGAAGTTCTGCCTGAAGATAAAGCAAACATTGTTTCGAAGTATCAAAAGCAGGGTGAAATAATTGCAATGGTAGGAGACGGTATAAACGATGCACCCGCACTTGCGCAAGCAGATGTAGGAATTGCTGTCGGCACCGGAACTGACGTTGCAATTGAAACGGGCGATATTGTTTTAATTAAAGGTGATTTAATGGGAGTTGCCAAAGCAATTAAATTATCCAAAGCAACAATCAGAACAATCAAACAAAATCTTTTCTGGGCTTTTATATATAATACAGTAGGTATTCCGTTAGCAGCCATAGGCTGGCTTAATCCAATGTTTGCTGCATTGGCAATGGCATTCAGTTCTGTATCGGTTGTTACAAATTCCCTCAGATTAAAAAAACTAAAACTTTAGATCCTGTAGGATGAATTAATAGCGAACATTACAAACATTTATAAACATTGGGGTTCGCACCAAGGTTAAGTGTAAATGTACCAAATTCCACTTCAGTATCGGTGAGCGTTACTATAAGTGTCATCACACTCCCTTCAATATGTCCTTTATACAATGCCGGATGCTCATCAGGAACTTCGTCAATTCTGATTGGTCCGCCACGTTCAAATACATGAATTCCACTAACTTCAAACTCACCGTTTTCATCAATAATCATAGGCTCATCAATTGTGCCGTGTGCGCAATCATACTCAATGGTTGTGCTGCTATCCGAAACAACCATACCAATATGTTCCCCACCCCATACACCGATTAAATCTGTCTGGCAATTACTTCCTGCACATCCCCCAAAAGATATCCAACAGAATATAAGAATAATTCCTGCACTCGATAGTTTCATTTCTCTTCCTTTAAATTTATATCTGTTTTAAGGACTAACTATTTTTTAATAGATCCGATAACGAAGTTTTAATTAAACCTGACCGGGAGAAGTTGAAACAGTTTTACTTCTCTCTATTGATTGCAGAGCAAGGTAGTTTTCACCAAATTTCTTCATATTGTCTAGTTCAGTATCAAATTGATCGAAATGGCGTTCTTCATCTGCTACCAACTCTTCAAATATTTTCTTGGATGTGGAATCGGCATTAGCTGAACACTCATTTGCCCAAACGTTATAATCTCGTGCACTTTCTTCTTCCATTTGTGCTCCACATTGAACCATATCTTTTGGTTCCTTAATTTTCTGAACTTCGCCACCAACTTTCATTTCCACTTCACCTTTAAGAAAAAGAATTCTTTCTGCCAACCGTTCAACGTGTATCATCTCTTCGATGGCAGTCTTCTTAAATAATCCTGCTAAAAGATCATAACCCTGATCATCGCTTTGAAAATGGAAATACATATACTGGTGGATAGCCAGCATTTCATCAGCTATTGCTTTATTTAATAAATCTATACTTTTTTCGTGCATTATTTTTTCTCCTGTAGTTTTTATACATGCAAATTAGTCTTACTAAAATATGAAAAAGGGAATCAGTATTAAAGAGAAAACCAGCAGGTATATAATCTATCAGACTATTTTTTCGGTAGTCGTTCCAGGTAAGAACTTTCACTTAAAATTGCGAAAGCATCTTTTTTACAAAGTTCTTCAAGCGTCAGGCAATTCATATAACTCATTGTGCTTTTTAAGCCGTCAGAGATTCCATCAATTACACTTTGCACAACGCCCTTGTAAGGCACCATTGTTTCTTCACCTTCAATAAATTCGTTCTTCATCTTTACACCAAACGAGGCAGAGCCGCGGTATTTTTTCCAGAGTTGATCATCATACTTAATTACTTCGCCGGGAGTCTCTCTCGTTCCTGCAAGCAGTCTTCCCAGCATCACTGCATCTGCGCCAACCGCAATTGCTTTTGCTGCATCTCCGGAACCTTTAATTCCACCATCTGCAATAATTTTAATTTTAAGATTATCTTTTTTTCTTGCAAAGAATACATTCAAAAGAGATGATACCTGCCCTATCCCAATTCCTGTTTGGATACTTGTAGTACAAACGCTTCCGCTTCCAATACCAACCCTAACAGCATCTGCTCCTGCGTCTTCAAGCTGCTTAAGAGATGCACCGTGAGCAATATTACCTACTATTAACTTTGTATTGAAATTCTTCTTTATCTCTTCGGTTTTCTTTAACACTTCCTGGTTATTAGCATTTGCAGTATCGATACAAATTAAATAATTACCTTCTGCAAGTTTCTCAATCAGATCCATTGGTGAATTTAAAGCGATTGATACCGCTTTAATTTGATGATTTTCTTTTTGGTTCTTTAATATTTTTTTCAGAGATGAATCGAACCGGTTTAAAATGCCAAGGCAGCCAAGTTTGGATAACTCTTTAGCCATTTCAATTCCCGTTACACTTTCCATAGGGCTTGATAAAACAGGTAATGAAAGTTTTTCTCCAAGAAATTCGCAGGAAGTATCTGCTTCCCTTCTTGATTTAATTCGGGATATTTCTGTAGGAATAAGACTTATATCATCATAAGTAAGAGACTGCTGGTATTCATTTAAAGTTTTTTTAGTATGTATTTTCATTAGCTACGCTTTAGTTTGAAGTTTTATAAAAGTCCTTCCATCTCATCAAGAATTTTGTTCATCTTTTCAGATACTGCATTCACAGGTTCGGCAGAGTTCATATCTACCCCAGCAGCATTAAGAATATTTATAGGATAATCTGAACTGCCTGCTTTTAAAAAGTTAATATACTTTTGAACAGCATCACGTCCTTCGGTCTTTACTTTTTTAGCCAAAACCTCTGAGGCAGCGAAACCAGTTGCGTACTGGTATACATAAAAGTTATAATAAAAATGAGGAATACGTGCCCAGGTATATTCCTCTTCTTTAAGAACAACCATTTCAGGTCCCCAATACTTTTGATAAACTTCTTTGTAAAGTTTACAAAGAGAATCAGCAGTAAGTGCTTCGCCATTTTCAGTTTTATCGTAAACAATCTTCTCATACTCCGCAAACATAACCTGCCTGTAAAAAGTTGCGGTAATATTGTTCAGGTATTTTTCGAGCAGGAATAATTTTTCTTCCTTAGACTTGGCGTTTTCTATAAGATAATCGAGTAACAAAGATTCATTAAAAGTAGAAGCGACTTCGGCAAGAAAGATGGAATAATTTGCATAAGGAAACGGTTGGGTATTTCCCGTGTAGTAGGAATGCATATTGTGCCCCATCTCGTGAGTAAGTGTAAACAGGTCATTCAAAAGGTCTGTCCAGTTAAGCAGCACATAAGGATGAACTCCGTAAGTTGTACCGGATGAATATGCACCGCTTTTTTTCGCTTGTGTTTCATAAACATCAACCCACCTCTTTTCAAACGCTGTTTTTAGTGAGTTAAGATAATCATCGTCCATTATTTGCAATGAAGCCAGCACAATTTTTACTGCTTCATCATAAGAATATTTTTTTTCTTTTACATTGTTAAAAACAGTTACATAAACATCAAAGGGATAAAGTTCATCTATGCCGAGTAGTTTTTTCTTCAGCCCAGCCCACCTGTGTAATGGAGCAAAATTCTGGTTAACAGATTCAACCAGCTTATCATAAACTGTTGACGGAATATTGTTTTTATCTAAAGCGGCAGCTCTGGTAGAATCATATTTTCTTGTGTTAGCATAAAATATATTCGACTTCAGATTACCATTGAACAATGTTGTAAATGTATTTATGTAATCTATATATGCATTAAGGTAACCTTTAAATGCTCTCTCCCTGTAACTGCGGTCTTTTGAATAGATTGCAGAATAAAACTTTGCATGCGATACTATAGTTTTATTTCCCTCATCATCAATAACTTCCGGTAGTTTAAGATCTGCATTTGTAAACATTGAGTAAGTGTTGTACGGAGTTTGAGATATCTCACTTGAAAGTGCAAGTATCTGCTCTTCAGATTTTGTAAGCGTGTGCTCTTTGGTTCTAAGTAAATCTTTTATGGCATGCTCATAAACCTGCAGCTCATTATTAGATTTTATCATTTCCATTAGTTTTTCATCAGGAATATTTAGCAACTCAGGATTTATAAAAGAGCTTGCTGCATTTACTTTCGAGTAGAGTGTCTTAATCCTGTCATCCATTGCCTGGTAAGTACTTATTCGCATATCACTATCTTTAGAAAGCATTGCATAGAGGTAAAGTCTTTCAATTTTAATTCCTACCGCATCGTTATAAGAAAAACACTTTTCCAGGATATCTGCAGAATGATGAAGCTTTCCTTCAAAATTTTTAAAACCCTCAACCTGTTTTTCAACCCAAGCAAAATCGTTTTCCCATTCATCATCGCTTTTATAAATATCACCCAGGTTCCATTTATACTTTTCATTAATTTCTTTACGAGCTGGAATCGAAGCAGTTCCGCCGGTATGATTGAATAACCTATTATGTGTTAAATTTATTGACATAATTCTTTAAACCCCAAAAAAAGCAGCAGTTAATTTATTTATGGATAAAATATTTGGCAGTGAAAAATAGTCAAAAAAATTATTTCTTTCCTACAAATAATTCTTTCACCAGTTTTTTTAATGTTAAAATGCCCGGGAGAGTTGAACCTTCAGTTTTCCAGTAAGTTCCTGCAATTGTATATCGATAGTGTTGGGTAAATAGCCATTTATAACTTCTGTATAGAGATTAACATCATTGTTTACAAAATATCTGAATCTTTCAATATCGTTTAAATCCGTCACACTTACATTTACGTACCCTGATTCATGATCAATTAGCGTAACTGAAATTCGGGCAAGAGTGGTATTAAATGAGGCGAGGGCAGAAATGTTTATGGAAAGATTTTTAGCATTAATTATAAGAGTATAAGAATTACGCGAGTTTATCTGAACAGGTTCATTTACATTACCGGCAATCTCATCAGGATGAAGTATATCTTCCCTGCAGGAAAAAAGCAGGATTAAAATGGAAAACATAAAAACTAACCTGTTCAAAAAACCTCCTTAAGCGAAGTTCTGTCTAAGATCGCGTAATTAAAGCCACAATTGTTGAATTGGATTAACCAGATTTTAGAGAAAAAAAAAGACGATTGATAGGTAAAATTTAATGCCTGAATAGAAGTAATTAAGTTACATCTTCAAGGATTGCTCTTGACGCAGTAAATTTTCCCGGGTATTTTTCAACATGCTCTCTCTGCAATCGTGGAGCTTCATTTCTTGCATATTCCTCATACTTTTCCATTGAGTTGGTAGTGTATCGCACAACATAAGTAGTTTCATCGGGCATGCCTGCAGGTACAAGTATTTTAAACATCTTCCAGGAATTGAAATGATTTGTCTTCATTATATCTGGAATATGTTTTTCTTTCATCCACTTAACCCATTCGAGTTCAACATCCTTTTTAATGTTTAGTGTAACGTTATAAATAATCATAAGGTAATTTTTATTTAAGGTTAAAATATATTTCTTATTCAGTTATAGCCCAGCCAGGAAAAGTCCCCAGGTCGAAAACTAATTCTCCGACAAAATAGACAATAAGAGTAACAATAATAACACCCAGAAGATTCAGTGCAAAACCGGCTTTAACCATTTCTGTAACTTTTATCCTGCTGCTTGCAAAAATTATTGTATTTGGAGGGGTTGCCACAGGCAGCATAAATGCCATCGATGCTGAAAGTGTTGCGGTTAGCATAAGCAGTAAAGGATTCATCCCCATTGCTATTGCAACCGAAGCCAGTATTGGTAAGATCATTTGTGTTGTTGCAGTGTTTGAAGTAAGCTCGGTTAAAAAGCTGATTGTAGCTGCAGTAGCCATAATGATGAAAATATGCGACAGCGATTTCATTCCGGTTAACTGTTCCCCGATAAATGTAGAAAGCCCTGTATTTGAAAATCCATTTGCCAAAGCAAATCCTCCGCCAAAAAGGAGAATTATTCCCCAGGGAATTTTAGAGAAGACTCTATTATCCAGCAAAGTTGTATTATCTTTTTTAGAAGGAATTAAAAATAATATAAATGCCATTGTTATTGCCACTGTACCGTCATTTACAAAAGTAGAATATGGCAGAAGATTAGACCATCCGGGGATAGTAATTAAACCCAGGTTCAGATCGCTCCTGAAAATCCACAAAAAAGCTGTAAGTGCAAAGATGATGCTGATGGTTTTTTCCTCAAAGGATAACGGACCTAGCTTTTCATATTCTTCCCTGATAAACCCCTTATCAATTTTTAATGCTTTATCAACCTTGAAGTAAATTTTTGTTAGAAGAAAAGCTGAGACGGTAAGCATCAAAACAGAAATAGGAATACCCAGCATCATCCACTGACCGAAACCAATTTCCGGCGCTTCGGGGAATAGAATTTTTAGAATTTTTACAAAAGCCAGGTTGGGTACAGTTCCAACGAGTGTTCCTAATCCGCCAATTGTGCAGGAATACGCAATTCCAATTAAAAGTGTTACTGAAAAATTATGCACTTTTTCTGTGCCGAATTCGTTTTCCATTTTAAAAATTATTGCAAGGGCAATTGGAAGCATCATTATTGTTGTTGCAGTATTCGATATCCACATAGATAGAGATGCGCTTGCAATCATAAAACCTATAATTATTGAAACAGGACTGCCTCCAAACATGGTAATGATTCTCAAAGCTACCCTTTTATGCAGCCCCCATCTTTCCATAGAGAGCGCAATCATAAAACCGCCGAGAAACAAGAAAATAATAGAGTTGATGTATGAACTGGCAATTTCATCAGCATCCAGCAAACCAAACAGGGGAAATAGGATTAATGGAATTAGTGAGGTGGCAGCCAACGGAACTGCTTCTGTAATCCACCAGACAGCCATGAGTACTGCTATTGCAGCCATTATTGTTATTTTAGAGTTGGTTGGTTCGAGATTTCCGAATAACAATATTGCTATAAAAATTATTAAGCCGG
>CAZPSY010000066.1:0-8566 GCA_964589295.1 uncultured Ignavibacteriaceae bacterium | reverse complement strand
ACATCCGGGTCAAAATTCTCGTTAAGAGTTAAAGAAGCTGATGTATGCTTAATTAAAATTGAAGCAATCCCGGTTTTTATATTTTGAAGCTCAGGCATTTGTCTTACTATCTCATCTGTTACAAGGTGGAAACCTCTCTTGCGGGCTTCCAATAATATTTCTTTCTGGACTAACTTCATTATAATTATTTAGTTTATTTATTTTGATCGATAATAATATTACTTACTTCTATGTAAATTTCTTCTGGTGAATCCTGGTTTTTAATCCCTTTAAAAGTTCCTGAAATAATAACTGGTGCAGCATATGTTAAAGTACCTGCTAATGAATCATGTTTTGGAGATAGGAATGAACAATAAATTTTGATTTTGCTGTTTTTGGTTTTTAATTCGAGAAGGTTCGGTTGGTTATCAGATGAGATGAATGATTTTACTTCCCCGGATAATTCCAGTTTTTTGTTTAGGAATTTTTCATCAGCTTTTTTAGTATTCTTTTGATAAGCAATTGCTAGTTCATCAACAGTAACATAAATATTTTTTTGATCTACAAAGAGGTAGAGTACCGCGATCAATATCATTGCGATCATTACAAGGTTGCTGAGCTTTCTTTTTCTTTTCCTCAAGTTATTTTAAACTTTCCAGAAAATCCTTGTTGATTTTACTTTGAACTTAGCGTAAGCTCATAAGTTATTTCTTCTTCACCTCTTTTTACAATAACTTTCACTTTATCGCCCGGGAGAAAATCTGCAAGTGCATAAGTGAAATCATAAATATTGGAAATTATCTTATCTCCAAACTTGATTATAATATCACCTCCTTGCAAACCTCCAAGCTGCGCAGGACTTCCATCTGAAACCCCGCTTATTTTGTAGCCATCAACTTCACCGGCAAAATCCGGAATGGTACCCACCCAAACTTTTCTACCCGGCATTTGTCCCATGTCCTTTTTCTCAACAAGCAGGTAATCAGGTGCCTCTGATAGCGTACTGATAAAATTAGTTACATCATAAATATATTTTAGCACTTCTTCTTCGCCTGATGAATTTATTTTATCCGCATCATCTGAAGGTTTATGATAATCTGTGTGCGCCCCTGTAAAGAAAAAGAGCACGGGAATTTTTTTACCATAAAATGATGAATGATCACTTGGACCGTAACCTTCATCATTAAAAGTTAAGCTGAAACCATAACCATTGATATCGTCTAAAAAAACTTTCCAGTTTGTTGAAGTACCGGTTCCGTATACAATCAGTGATTTTTCATCATTTAATCTTCCAATCATATCCATGTTTATCATTGTAGCAACCTGGTCTTCATTAATTGGCATATTGTTAACAAAATAACTGGAACCCAGTAATCCAAGCTCTTCACCAGAAAATGCAACAAACAAAATATTTCTATTTAGCTTATTCTTCACTGAGGCAAACTTTTCGGCAAGTTCAAGCAGCCCTGTTGTACCTGAAGCGTTATCATCTGCTCCATTATGTACCTGCGGTTCATCACCCTGGTAAAGTGAATTTTGTCCGCCCATTCCAAGATGATCGAAATGAGCGCCAAGAACTATATATTCATCTTTAAATTTAGGATTTGCTGCAGGCAGATACCCGGCAATGTTCCAGCTAATAGTTTCAACCTCTTCTATTCCGGTTGAAAGTTTCAAATCTACATTATCAAAAATGAATGATGCAGGTTTCTTCTCCGCAATAATATTTTCGTAGTATGTTTTAAAACTCAATCCGCTTGAACTAAATATTTCTTCAACTATCTCTCTTTTCACGTTTGCAATTGCAAAACCTGTAACTGCACCACCCCTATCGTAACTAAAATCAACAAGATCATCACCTTGCTTAAATTCCTCATATCCACTAACAAAGATTACACCTACAGCTCCTTTATCTCGTGCAACAGATGATTTTTTTCTGAGAGGCGCAAACTTGTCGAATTCAGAATGAGGATTATCATTGTCAGGATGATTTCTTAAAACAATAACAACTTTACCCTCAACATCCAGATTTTCATAATCATCATATTCCAGGTTTGGTGCAGATATTCCGAAACCGGCAAAAACAAGTTTAGCATCAACATCTGCATTGCCTGAAAACGGTACGGTTATATAATCTTCGTGCAAAACTGGATTTAGTTCTGTATTGGGAAGTGTAATTGTTAGTAAGTTATTATCAGTTAGTTGAATAGTAGAGATAAACGGAAACTCCTGCATATAACTTTCATCAAAAAAAGGTGTTAAACTATATTTATTAAACTCATTTTCAATATACCTGGCAGCTTCAAGACACCCTTCAGTTCCTGAATCCCTTCCTTTCAATTCATCTGAAGCAAGGTAGTTTATATGTTCCTGAATTTCTGCTGCTGTAATTTCCGGGCTGTCTATAGATTGAGCAAAAAACTGAATAACAAATCCGAAGGATAAAAATACTATAAGTAGATTAAATACATTTTTCATTTTGAACACTCATATTGTAAAAAAATTAATTTGAAAACTCAATTGATCCAATCTGCAGTAAAAACGTTTGTATCGCCTTCCTTCTTATTAAACCTGTTTGAACAGAAAATCAGCTTTTTACCATCTCTTGAAAAAATAGGAAAGCCATCAAAAGTTTCGTTAAATGTAATTTGCTCCAACCCGGTTCCATCTAGGTTAATAGTATAGATGTCAAAGTTCCTTCCGGTTTCGCTGTTAATGTTTGAGGCAAATATGATTTTATCACCCTTGGGATGAAAAAATGGGGCAAAACTGGCTTTACCAAGGTTAGTAATTTGTTTTTTGTTACTGCCATCTGAATTCATAACATAGATTTCGAGTGCTGATGGTCTAACATAACCAAGCTCAACCAGTTCATCATAATCTGCAAGTTCTTCCTCTGTTTTGGGTCTGCTGGCTCTGAAAACAATTTTGCTTCCGTCTGCAGAAAAGAATGGTCCGCCGTCGTAACCTTTTTCAAATGTTAATCTTGTTTGGTTGCTTCCATCAATATCCATCACATAAATTTCCGGGTCGCCATCCCGCATCGAAGTAAAAACAATTCTATCTCCATTTGGTGAAACAGTTGCTTCAGCATCATATCCACCTGAATCAGTTAAACGAACAAGGTCAGTTCCATCTGTCTTCACAGAAAAAATATCGAAGGAGTTGTACAATTGCCAAACATATCCTTTAGATCTGTCCGGCTCGGGCGGGCAGTTTACATCGGCTAAATGTGTTGATGAATAAATAACTCTGTCATCTCCCGGTAAATAATAAGCACAGGTAGTTCTTCCTTTACCGGTTGACACCATTTTTTTATCTGTTCCGTCAATGTTCATTGTAAATATCTGGTCGCACTCCAATTCTCCAAACGTAGCCTGAAAAGATAATTTACTTTCGTCGAAGGAAAGATAAGCTTCTGCATTCTCACCATCTTCAGTGATCATTGTTATGTTTTTTAAATGCGTTTCTCCATCAATTCTGTAACTATCTTCTTTTTTAGGAGTGGAGCAGGAAATGAATAAAATGAAGATAGAAATAGCAAATAGTACAAAAAGATTTTTCATGAAAAAGTTTTATTTTGTTAGAAAATTATTGTTAGTTAATTCTATCATTCCGGAACATGAACAAGGAAATAATTTCTAGCACTTTTCCCAATAGAAATTGCTTCTTTTTGTGTCATGTGCATTTCATCCGGCGTTTCCTCTTCGTGTCCGGCTTCTAAAATTGCAAGATCGGAATTTTTAGCATGCTGTACAAGTTCTTTGCAGTAAGCTGTATCGCCCCCGTAACAAATTTTCATTTCGTTAAAAGTGAATTTATATCCAATTGCCGGAACCTGCCTGGTTTTTATACCATCCGGTAAATATTCTTTATGAATAACTGGGAACGGTTTAACCGTAACATTTTTCCGCCGGAAACTTTTCATCTCTTTAATTTTTCTTAACTCTATTTTATATGTTATGGTTTTTGCATAGACTTTTTCAAATGCGTTGTAGATACTCTCAATTTCTACACAACTTTTTGGGTAGTGAATAGTAAGAGGGGTCTGCTTGTTCATCACCCTTAGGTAAGTTAATAAGGACCATACGCCGCCAACGTGATCGTGATGACCATGAGTTACAAAAATATCGGATACATTAAGAATTTTTAATGTGCCTATTTCTGTATTTAGATCTCTTAAAATCCCATCGCCAGGATCAACAATAAAATAAGCATCATCCGCTCGTAATAATATTCCTGTTGCGATGTTAGGAATAGAACAGAAAATTTTAATTGAAAAATTATTTTTCTTCCAGCTTAAGGGATATTTTTGTTTAGACATAGCTGATAGAGATAATTAAATTATGAAGGGATAAATTTAATTTTTACTAACTTTATTTATAATGTTTACATTTTTTAGGATCGCGGCATCTTCCAAAAATATTAAATGAATAACTTTCCAGATCAAAACCAAGTTCTTCGCTTATTTTCTCAGGTAATTTTTTAATTCGTGCATCTGAAAATTCAACTATTCTTCCACAATCAATACAAATAAGATGATCGTGGGTCTGGCGTTTAAAACTGCTTTCATACCTTGTAAGGTTTTCGCCAAAATGCCTTTTACTTAGCAAGTCGCATTGAACGAGCAGCTCAAGAGTTTTATAAACTGTCGCACGGGAAACACGGGAATTAGCATTTTTCATCAAAATGTAAAGATCATCAGCACCAAAGTGACCTTCATGATCAATGGCAGCTTCCATAACCTCGAATCTTTCCGGAGTTATTCGGTTCTTACCACTCTTCAAAAAATTTCTGAATATTTCTGCAGCTTGTTTTTGCTTCAATGTTAAATATTAAGTTTGTTAATTATAAAAATATCTATGATGATGAACAATCGCAACATAACTTTTTAGTTACCGGAATTTTGTTGTTAGCTATTAATTTATTCTACACCTATTGCACGCAAACCGTTAACTGCTACCAGGGTTGCCACGTAAGCAATTAAAGTAAACAACACTACTTGCAAAATGGGAATTCTCCAGCTGCCGGTTTCTTTTCTGGAAATAGCAACGGTGGAAAGACACTGAAGCGCAAAGACAAAAAACAGAATCAATCCTGTAACAGTTGCTGGAGTGAATAGCTTTTGCCCGGTATCACCTATCGTTGCTTCTTCCATCGAATTTAATAATGAATTTCCTTCTTCACCATCGGTAACTTTAAAAATTAATGCAAGAGAAGAGACGAACACTTCGCGGGCAGCAAATGCAGAAATTAATGAAACACCAATTCTCCAATCCATTCCTAATGGAGTCATAACAGGCTGAACGAGCTTACCAAACTTAGTGGCATAAGAATTTTCGAATCTTACAGTGCTTTGAAGATTTACAATTTCTTCCTGCGATAAATTTTGTGATTCAATTTGCGGATCTATATCCGGGAAGAAAGTTGCGAACCAGATAATTATAGAAAACAGGAGGATTATAGGACCTGCCCTGAACAAATATTCCCTGGAACTAAGGTATGTATTTTTAATTACCGAACTGATTTTTGGAATCTTATAAGTTGGAAGTTCCAGGATGAAAGAAGAATTATCATCAGCTTTTAAAAGCTTTTCCCTAAATTTATTTATTACTCCTGCGACTATAACTGAACTTAAAATACTGAAAATATATATTCCTGCAAGAATAAATCCTCCAAGCATTGGGTTATCCCTCGGGATTAGGTATGCAATTAAAAGTGCATATACAGGAAGTCGTGCACTACAGCTCATGAGGGGAATAATGAAAATTGTAAGCAGTCTTTCTTTTCGGTTTGGAATTGTGCGGGCAGCCATCATAGCGGGAATAGCGCATGCAAAACCGGAAACCATTGGTACAAACGATCTTCCGTTCAATCCAATTTTAGAAAGCGGTTTATCAATTAACATAGCCCCGCGGGCAAGGTAGCCAGTATCTTCTAAAAAGCCGAGGATAAGAAAGAGAATTATAATTTGCGGAACAAATACTAATACTGCACCGGCTCCGTTTATTATTCCATCAGCAATAAGACTTGAGAACCATCCTGTGCCCAAGCCGGATGAAACAACTTCACCAAAGTTTCCGAAAGCATTATCAATAAGACCCATTAAAGGAGTTGCCAGCCAGAAGATGGAGGTGAATGTTAAACCCATAATTAAAATGAATGCAGCAAATCCCCAAAATTTGTGAAGCAGAACTCTATCAATCTTTAAAGTGTATTCATCAGGGGAATTTCCATTGCCCCCTATTTTTCCGCCAATTATATTTAGCTCTTTATTAGCTTCTGCCAGGTTAGGTTTATTATCAGTACCATCTTCAAAGGAAACGTTATGTACAATCCGTTCAATTTCGATATATGATTGGATCACATCATCCTTATCAACATCAGGTGCAATTAATGGTTGATGCTTGCTAACAGATTTTTCAAGAATACTGAGATTACAATAGATAGCTGTGATCAATTTATCTAGCCCGCTGCCTGTTCTTCCGTTAATTGAAATTACATCACACTTTAATTCATCTTTTAATTTTTGTTCCGATATTGAAATTCTTTTACGGCTTAAAACATCAGTCATGGTTAATACTATAATTACATGGAAACCTGCTTTAATTAGCTGTTTTGAAAGAAGCAGATGTCTTGAAAGTTGACTTGCATCAATAGTATTAATTATTAAATGTGATGAACCAGGTTCGGTATCAGAATAGAGAGAATTTATAGCAACTTTTTCATCGAGAGAATTGGGATGCAGACTAATCATCCCGGGGGAATCAATAACTTTTGCGTTGATTTCAAACTTAGAAAGTAACCTGCTTGCAGAATACTCAACAGTTGAGCCGGGGTAATTTACAGTTTTAACATTTTTACCACTAAGTAAATTAAATAAGGTGGTTTTTCCTGAATTGGGGGGACCCACTAAAGTGATTAAGGGTAGCTCCTTAGTAAGCTGTTCTTTCATCTAACTTTAATGCAATCAGCTTCACTTTTTCTTATTGCAATTAAAGATCCTCGAACAGAAAAGGCAACTGGGTCGTTAAAAATAGATTTGTTTACTAATTCAATTTCCTGCCCCGGCGTAAATCCAATTTCTAATATTCTTTTATGTGATGGGTGAGAAGAATCGATATCGCTTATTGTTACCTTTTCCCCAAAATTTAATTCCGAAGCCGTTTTCATCAGCTTTGCCTTTTCTCAATTATTATTCAGATTTAATCTACATAAAAATAAGCTTCTCTACTCATAATGTCAAGTATTTTTCATATCAATTTTCTAGCCACGCCCTTAAGTTGAATCAAATAGGAATAGAAATTTTTGCTTCCTATCGGCATAATAATTGCAATAATCAAATAAATAAGAATAAATTTAATTAGAGGAAAGATGACAAATCCTGTTCAGACTGAAAAAGAGAAAATAGTTTTTCCATCTAATAAAGAGGTAAAAAGTGTAG
The DNA here is from genome assembly GCA_964589295.1 of uncultured Ignavibacteriaceae bacterium. Lineage (GTDB taxonomy): Bacteria > Bacteroidota > Ignavibacteria > Ignavibacteriales > Ignavibacteriaceae > JAZGGS01. The sequence continues at coordinate 1,143 of CAZPSY010000066.1, read as the reverse complement.
ATACCCTTATAACTACTTACGTTTTCTACAAGTACGATAATATTAGGAAGCTATATACTTTTGTAAGTCCGGCAATAGAAAAACTTACCGGTTACAGTATGGATGAGTTAAACAAAATTGGCTTTGATACTATTATAAGAGATACGATTGTTGATCGAACTAACTGCTATCCTGTTGATAAAAAATCACTTAGAATGATTAAAGAATGCTTTGCTACTTACCTTATCGAAACAAAAAACGGCAAATTAAAATGGATTGAAGATAATTCATTTGCTTATTTGGATTCATCTGAGCAGCCCACCTTAATTACAGGAACCCTCCAGGATGTTAGCGCATCAATGAAGGGCGAAAAGGTTAAACAAATTGTGCTGGAGATTTTAGAGGAAGCTAATTCCGAAAAAAATATTAATGAGCTTTTCGGGTTTATTCATTCTTCCATAAGCAAATTAATGAAAGCAGATAATTTTTATATAGCTTATTATAATAAAGATTCAGAGCTGCTTACCTTCCCTTATTTTGTTGATGAAGAAGATACAGACTCTTCATCTAAAAAATTTGGGAAAGGATTAACAGAATACATTATTAGAACTGGTAAGTCTGCCCTTGTTGATCCTGAAATGGATAAGGAACTTATTAGAAGAGGTGAGGTGGAATTAAGAGGACCACAATCTCAAATATGGTTGGGAGTTCCATTAAAAATTAAAGAGAAGACTATTGGTGCGATGGTTGTACAAGATTATAAGGATCCGAAAACATACGGTGAAATTGAAAAACAACTTTTCGATGTGATTGCTCACCCGATTTCACGCGCTATTGAAAGAAAAATTGTTGAAGAAGAAAAAGAAGTTTTGATAAAGCAGTTAAAGGACTTGAACCGATCAAAAGACCAGTTGTTCTCATTAATTTCGCACGACCTTAAAAGTCCTTTTAATTCGCTGCTTGGTTTTGCAAGTATCCTTACTGATGAATACGATACGCTTACCCAGCTGGAAATTAAAGAATATCTTAGTGTGATAAATGAATCATCTAATACTCTTTTTGGTATGACGACTAATCTTCTTCACTATTCAAGTTTACAACTTGGTAAATATGAATACAGACCTCGATTACAGGATCTTTCTGCGGAAGTTGACTCTGTTTTAT
>CAZPSY010000065.1:0-8613 GCA_964589295.1 uncultured Ignavibacteriaceae bacterium | reverse complement strand
GTATATTTATTATTCTTATCTCAAAGTAACTAACAACATCTCCGTGGATCAATTTTAAATACCCAGCAAGAACAATTAATTCAATTTCCAGAGATACCAGATGGTCTTTAAGTTTATTATTGCTGATAAAGCCATCTCTATTCCCAATACAATAAGTTGGGATAGAAAATTGTTTTGCTATTTTGAAAGCTGGACAATCGGCTTTATCACTAAAAACAGCTTTAACTTCAGCAAGTTGCCTTAGTTTAGGGGAATCTATAATTGCTTTTAGATTTGAACCCCGACCCGAAACAAAAACAGCGACAACCAAAGTATTATCAATTATAATTAATTATGCAAAGCTACTTAATCAACTAAAGATAATCAATAATATTCTACTCAAAACTAACTTTAAGGTTGGAATTGAGACGAAAGGGAATAGATCAGATTTCTAAGCTTGTTCTCGAAATGAAAATCGTTAAAATCATTAGCATAACCAAGGAACAATTGGGTATCTAAAATGCTGCCTAATTCTTTGCTTGCGCGCGCCGCATAAAAACAGGCAAATGCTCGTACCCACTCTTCCGCAAACTCATTCTCTATTAATGAAACTGCAACCTCCCGTGATTCCTGAAATTCTCCGAGGTAATACTTTGCATCGCTTCTGTAAAAACTGATAAATGCCTGGAGAGTATCTGAAACTGAATTGGAAGATAAACTATCAAGCGAATCCAATGCTTCTTTGTATGAGCCGGCATCTAATAGATTTTTAATTAAAATTAATTTAAGTTCAGAAGAATCAGGCGGGTTTTCAAGGTATCTTTCTCCAATATCCATGGCGTAAATATCTTCATCCAGATCCATATTCCCTTCACCTGCAAGCAGGTAGTACTTTGTTGCCTTTTTCGGAAAGTTTGTAAACTGATAACATAAGCCCAACTTTAATGCTGTCATTCCTTTAAAATGATTATCCGTTGTTGAGTCTAAAAAGCGTTGATAAAATGTTTTTGCGGAATCAAAATCATCAATTGCAAAGAAAATATCACCGAGAAAAAGATTTGCATAGGTTTTAATCTGTTTAAAAGATGAATCCTTTGATGCGGTAATTCCGAATAATAATTTTTCAGCTTTCTTAAGTTTCTTTTCCTTTATCAGAAGTGAAGCAGCAGTTGATTTGAATAGAAGATTTCCAGGATATGTTTTAACCAGCTTATCAAGATAGTAATGAGCTCCCGCGTAATCCCTTAAAAATTCAGCATTTAACTGTGAAAGATAGAATTGTGCATCAACCGAAGAATATTTACCTTTATCAGCAGCAAGAGTAAGATAATCCATTCCCTTATATCTATCGCCAGAAATTCCAGTAAGATCCAAAGCCCACTTCCAGACAGATGGAGTTTGTGAAACTGCAAAGTTAAAAAGTCCTAATCCAAAGTAGGCATCAGCATATGAGCTATCCAATGCAACTGCTTTATTAAGGTATAAATAGGATTCTTTAGTTGCCCAGAGTGCGTTCAGGTATTCTTCCGCACGGGCAAATGCTAATGCTCTGTATGAGTACGCAGCTCCTAAAATATAGAAGGGAAAAGGATCTTTTGATTCGAAAGCAATAATTTCCTCGCTCCTATTTATTGCTGAATCAGAATATGAAAGAAAATTTTCTAAGTGTGTGTCATTCTTATTATCAAGGTAATACCATAAATAAGCTACCGATTGAAAATGATAACCTGCAGGATTTGTACTATCTGCATTAATAATTTCCCTGAAAATCTTCTGGCTTGTATCAAATTTAAAATTGTAGAGAAAGTTTAATCCTTTTGTAATTTTTTTTTCAAGATTTGGTTGTGCGCTTGCAAAAAATTGAAATGCTAAAGCAAAAATAATAACTGATATCATCCACCTGTAAGAAAAGAAGTATGGATGTCTACTATTTATTCCCGGGTACATTTATATTGTCATGATTTAAGTGGTAATAAAATAAGAAACATAAATTTATCAAAGATCAACTCTTAGTATTTATATCAGCATAAATTAGTGCAGCTTTAACAAACTCTCTGAATAAAGGATGTGCATTAGTAGCCCGCGATTTCAATTCAGGATGGAACTGGCATGCAACAAACCATGGATGATCCGGTATTTCAACCATTTCAACCAATTCCCTGTCCGGGGATAAACCACTGAACACCATACCGCTATCCATCAGTCTTCTTCTGAAATTATTGTTTACTTCGTAGCGATGCCTGTGGCGTTCAGAGATATGATTCACTTTATATGCTTCTTCGGCTTTGGTGTTTTCCCGGATAACGCAGGGATATGCTCCAAGGCGCATTGTTGCACCCATATCTTTAATGTCTTTCTGGTCGGGCATCAAATCGATTACGTTGTATTTAGTTTTTTTAAATTCGGAACTGTTTGCTCTTTTTATTCCACAAACATTCCTGGCAAATTCAACTACCGCACATTGCAAACCGAGGCAAATACCAAAAAACGGTAAATCATTTTCACGCGCAACTTTTACTGCGTTAATTTTCCCTTCAATTCCTCTTTCGCCAAATCCACCGGGGACCAGAAGCCCGGAAACCCCTTTCAACAGGGCTTTTGCGGCTTCTTCATCTTCGCAATCTTCTGCATTAATAGGTTTGATTACAACCCTTGCATTATTCTCAGCGCCTGCATGTACAAACGATTCCATTATACTTTTATAAGCATCAAGGTGATTGATATATTTTCCACAAACTCCAATCTCAACAGTTTTGGAAGGCGTTGTTACACCATCAACAAAGTTTGTCCAGTCATCAAGCTTAATTTTGCGTTCCGGTAAACGGAGTTTTTTTGTTACAAGCAGATCAAGTTTTTCTTTATAAAGAACTAAAGGAACTTCATAAATTGATGAACAATCATGAGCGGAGATAACAGCTTTGGAATCAACATTTGTAAAAAGAGCAATTTTATCCTTCAAAGCCTTTGTTAATCGTTTTTCAGATCGGCAAATTAAAACATCCGGCTGGATACCAAGTTCGAGTAAGTTTTTAACACTGTGCTGTGTTGGTTTGGTTTTAACTTCACCTGCGGAGGAAATATACGGAACAAGAGTAACATGAATGCTCATAGAATTTGCCCTGCCAAAATCCATCATATGCTGGCGTATAGCTTCGATAAAAGGCAAACTCTCAATATCACCAACTGTTCCGCCAATTTCTGTAATAATAATATCGTACTCGCCAAGCTCACTAAGCCGCACAAGCCGTTTTTTTATTTCATCAGTTATATGTGGAATTACCTGTACAGTTGCACCTAAATAATCTCCCCTTCTCTCCTTGGTAATAACCTCGTTATATACTTGCCCTGTTGTGGTATTGTTGGCTTTGGTCATATTCACATCGAGGAATCTTTCGTAATGACCAAGATCAAGATCAGTTTCCGCGCCGTCATCCGTAACATAAACCTCACCGTGCTGGAAAGGACTCATAGTACCAGGATCGACATTTATATAAGGATCGAATTTTTGAATTGTAACTTTAAAACCGCGCTGTTTAAGAAGCAATCCGAGGGAGGAGGCAGTAATTCCCTTTCCTAAAGAGGAAACAACACCGCCTGTCACAAATATGAATTTAACTTTTTTCCTGCTTGCCATAAATATTTTTGCCTTCAAATATAGAGGAAGTTTAAAATAATTCCAATTTGTTAACAATAAGAATTAATAATCAGCTCCTTTCAGATCATTTATTCTAATGCAGGATGATAACTATTCTACCTTTTTACTAAAACCGCTAAAATTTGATTTGCCAAATGTAAAGTTTTTACCTATTCTTATAGAAAAAGGATAAACCAGTTTGATAGAATCGATAAAACTCTCTGCCATATTTCCAGTTAGTGCAAAAATAATTTTTGATGCATGGCTTAACGGTGAGCAACATTCTGAATTTACAGGCGAAAAAGCTAAGGTGTTACCACGAACCGGCACTAACTTTACAGCTGGAGGTGGCTATATTTCGGGAACCAATTTATATATACAACCTTATGGCAGGATTGTGCAATCGTGGCGCTCTAAAGATTTTCCCGCTGGATCTCCTGATTCCAAGCTGGAACTGCTTTTTGAAAAGGTGGAAAAAGGAACTAAGTTAACATTAATGCACAGTAAAATACCTGATGGACAGTTGAAGAAATATGAAAATGGTTGGAAGGAGTATTATTTAAAACCGATGAAAAAATATTTTAAGAACCATAATTAAACTTTCAATAAGATAATACTGTCTAAAGTATAGTTATTAGCAATACTTAATTATATACTTGAAGTTCCTTAATCGTCGACATTATATTTACCAATCTAAATTTCAATATCTTTAAAAGAATCTCTTTGAAAAAATATCTTCTGCCATTAATACTTTTTGGTCTAATCATCACTATATTCTCAAGCACAATTGCGCAGGATACTACCCAAAGTCTTGCCTTTAGGAATAATAAACCTGACCGTACACGACCTTATTTTTACAGACCTGACCTTGCATACCAGATATGGCAGCAATTCAGGTTAACACGGGAAGCTAATACAGGGGATCCGCTTGCACAGCATGAACTCGGGCTCCGTTATTTGATGGGTGAAGGCGTTACTGCGGATACTGCATACGCTGTTTACTGGATTAAAAAATCAGCCGATCAAAACCTTACATCAGCAAAATATAACTATGCAATCCTGCTGATGAACGGGATGGGAGTTGAGTGGAACCCGTTTGCAGCTTTTAAATATTTTAAAAGTGCTGCTGAAGATGGAATGGTACAGGCACAATATATTGTTGGTGTACTTTACACAGACAACCTTACTGTAAAGAGGAATTGGAATCAATCTTACTACTGGATAAAAAAATCTGCAGATGGTGAATATGAACCTGCTGTTGAAATTATTGCTCAAATTGAACCAAGGATTTCCCACGAAGTAGTTGATTCACTTTTAAATAAAGAACTAACTTATCGCACAGATAAAACGGAACCGGTTAGTGATCCATCAAATACGAATCTTACTTCTTCGCTCGGTTTGGTTTTTATTGATTTCGATACACTTTCGGATACCGTATTTTCTATTACCGATAGTATGTTGATTGCAGACCTTGATTTTACGGGGATAGATAGCTTAATAGAAATTCTTAAAATAGATAGTGTGATAACTCTGCCTACTTTAGCTACGCATAAAAATATTACGAAATTAAAAACCATAGCTGAAAACGGAAGCCCGGAAGCACAAGCAATTATAGGTCGGCTTTACGAACAAGGAATCTACTTTAATCAAAATTATATAACGGCTGCCTCTTATTATTTCAGGGCATTAAGGAATGATTCACCAAAAGCTACACATCTTTTATGGAAACTAACCAGCAAAGGTGAATTTCAATCGCTGCTGCAGGCTGAAGTTAAAAGGAATAACGTCGAAGCAAAATATGCATGGTATGCTTTAACCTCTATAGGATTTGACGGCAGGATAGCAATGAATGATGCGCTGAATTTGCTTGAAGAATCTGCTTCGGAAAACTACCTGCCTGCCATTATGGAGTTAGGACTTAATTATTATACGGGAAGATTTATCAGCAGAGATGATACGAAGGGATTACAGTTATGGGAGAAAGCTGAACTGCTTGGTAGTAACGAAGCTACAGTAAGAATTTCTACATCCACATTATTTGATTTATTTAACCCGGGTGAGAATGAGAAAGCATTTGCAAATCTTTTAGATGCAACTGGTGAAGGTTCGCTATTGGCGCAGGTATCTCTCGCTCTATGTTATGAAGAAGGAATTGGTACGGTAAGATCCAGGGCAGATGCAATACATTATTTACGGCTCTCTGCACAGAGGGGAAGCCAGTTCGCTTACACAGAACTGCAGCGCCTCTATGATGAGATAAGACCGGATGATTCTGAGTTTGTGATTAATTAAAATGCCGGAGCAGAATACCCCGGCTTAAATAAGAAAGTATTATTTAAGAAGAATTAATTTCTTCGTTTCAGAAAATCTGCCGGCGGTTAGTTTATAAAAATAAATTCCACTTGGTAAATTACCTGCGTTAAATGTAACCGAATAACTTCCCGGAGATTTATCTTCTTTAACTAAAACTGAGACCTCATTTCCAAGAATATCGTAAACCGAGAGTGATACCATGCCAGCTTCTTTAATTGAATAGAAAATCCTGGTTGTAGGATTAAATGGATTAGGATAATTTTGGCTAAGTGAATACTCATAAACTATTCCTTTTTGCTTGTCTTCACCAGATTCCTTACCAATTTTAGCTATTACCTCTGCACTAACTTCATTTGATGCTTCCGATTCACCTTCATAAACATCAACTCCTTTAACATAATAAGAAACAATTGCATTTATAGGGCAACTATAGCAGGTAAGGTAAACCTCTTCATCTGTATATTCGTTATCCATTGTGCTGGTTATGTATTCCCAGTTACCATCATTAATCTTTCTGTAAATGTTATAGAGAATTGCTGGAAATGTCGGATGATCTGCCCAAACTATTCTTGCATTTTCAGAGGCGTAGGAAAGAAATAATGCTTTTTCCCAGCTATAGGTTTCAAAGGTAACATCCTGACCAATATTCATTCTGCCTAAACTTGGATTGCAAGGAATAAATCCCTGATGCCTCAACTCGATGTAAGCATCATCTTCAATTATCAGAGTGTTATAAAGTGGAATTGTTATTTCCCCGGTTACTAAATTTCCATCACTCCATGTGGTTAAGTATTGAGTAAGTTCTTGCTTACCCCAGGCTATTGCTGTTAATGGATCGCCTATTACTACGTTGTTCCAAGCCAGCCAACTAATACTCTGATAAGCAGCATCAGCCCATGAATAACCCATAGCATATAAATTGAACAAGTTATAATTAAGTGCCACACCCCCTAATCTTGGTTCCCAAGTATGCGCTACACCACCAGTTCCACCCATTTTAATGAACTCAGACAACATACCAAAATCACCATATCTATTATCAATTGTCATACTAAATCCATTATAACTCTCAAATGTGTTAAATACTGCCCCGTTTGCGTAATTGAAATCTAAACAAAGTTGTATATAAGCCGGATCATGTTGTGGATTACACAATTTCATCCAGGAATGTCTTCCACAAGATGTATAACCCATAACGGGTTCATTATTTCCCACAGAGTTATCAAGTATCCAATCACATTCGGGATCATAATTTAATGGATTGGTATTAAAACCAAGATATTTAAGTTTATTCAACGCGTTTCTAATTAAATTTGTATTGTGAACTTGTTTTGTAACACCTGTGGTATGACAAGTATCCGCATCCATAATCCACCAACCTAATCCAGAGTAATCCGGAAAAGTTGCTCTGTAAATCATTCCAACAATATCATTATAGCTGTCTCCATCTAAACGTGTAGTCAAATAATTCATATACCAGCTTCCATAGTGAAAATAATTCGTAACAAACCTATTATTGAATGAGAAAGTTAAATCGGCTGCTTGTTTATAAGGATTTTGTTTATTTGTTGACGATGTACCGTATAGATCAATAACCGGATTATATAGAAAGCAAAGTAAAGCATCGATAGAAACATTATAATAAAACCAATGGGATTGATTATATTCAATCTCCGGATCAGGATCTTCATCTGCAGCAAAATCGAGATAAGTAAGTAATTTCATTGGTACGCCTTTACAAAGAACAATGTAACGAATTGTACTTCTCAAAAGTTCTCCACCTGAGTAGGTTGTATTCAGGTAATCTTCAATTGGATCAGCAATTTTATCTACATAGCATTCCCAGGCACCCTTATTATAATCTGAAATATAGACTTCTTTATATTCATCCATATAAACATTACCTGATGGAAAAGAAACTGTATCGCTTACATCCAAACTATCTAATCGTAGAATATTCTGGATAGGAATATTTCTAATTTGTGCATAGTAATCTTTTATCATTCCAGATGTATCATTTTCGCCATTATATACGACAAGAACGTGTTTTGGTTCTGGATAATTAGCATAGGTTTGTGCTATAATGCAATTGTAAGTCATTAGAAATATTAAAAACACAAAGGATAGTAATTTTTTCATTTTGTCCTCCCAATTATTACTTTATTACCATTAGTTTTTTTAGTTTTGACCATCCATCGGAAGTACTCAGACGATAAAAATATACCCCCGAAGAAAGGTTTTTAGTGCTCAGGCTAACTTCATGTTCACCTCCTTCCAGGTAGCCATTGATTATTTTAAGTAATTCTTCGCCTGTTATTGAGTATAGAGTAAGTGTAATGAAAGATTTTTTCGGAAGTGAAAAACGGATTGTAGTTTCAGGATTTGCCGGGTTTGGATAGTTTTGTAATAAACTAATTTGAGTATTTAAAATCTGAATATACTTAACCTCACTGAATGCAAAGCTTCCATCATAGTCAATTTGTTTTAATCTATAATAATAATTCGCAGGTGTTAGATTAAAATCAACGTACGTATAATGTGAGAGGTTCGTCGTAGTGCCTCTGCCTGGAACAAAAACTATTTTATTAAAATGAACTCCATCTCTACTTCGTTCAATCTCAAATCCTTGGTTATTTAGCTCTGAAGCAGTTGTCCAATTTAAATATGCATTATTCCCATCTGAATTT
>CAZPSY010000064.1:0-8747 GCA_964589295.1 uncultured Ignavibacteriaceae bacterium | reverse complement strand
GTTACAAGGATATCCAACATACTTGCAGTTGAAATCAGCAAAGAATTTGAATTATCAAAAATCGAAATTGAAACTCCGCTCGAAAAAACTTCCGGTCACCTACTTAGCCAGGAGGTTGTGTTAGTACCCGTTTTAAGAGCAGGACTGGGAATGGTTAACGGTTTCCTTCAAATTATTCCCGAAGCAAAAGTTGGGCATATCGGTTTGGAGCGGGATGAAGAAACTTTAAAACCGAATGAATACTATTACAAAACTCCAAAAGATATTCATAATGCCGAAGTAATATTGCTCGATCCAATGCTGGCAACCGGTGGTAGTGCTTCGGAAGCTATAAGGTATTTAAAAAAACGTGGTGTGGATGAAATTGCTTTTGCCTGCCTTGTAGCTGCTCCGGAAGGAGTTAAAAAACTTTCTGAAGACCATGCCGATGTGAAAATTTATGGCGCGGCTTTGGATAGAACATTAAGTGATAAAGGTTATATTTTACCTGGATTAGGTGACGCAGGAGACAGAACATTTGGTACATTATAGATCTGTCCTTCTCATCATTTTATTTTTTCTCCCACAGCAAACCGGTTTTGCACAGGATTTTCCGGAACCACGAGTTAATGCACTACTTAAAGATGGTATTATTCACATTATTAACCAGGATTACCAGGGAGCGAATATCTTCTTCAAAGCCTTGGATGATGAATATTCTAATCTCCCATTTGGAAAAATATATCTTGCCGCAGTAAGTATTGCAGAATCTTATGATTACGCAGAAGAGTTCGATTCGGATTTTATCTATAATAATCTTGAAGAGGCAAAAGAGCAATCACTAGATTTGCTTGATGAAGAAAAAGAAAATATTTGGTACAATTACTTCTATGCACTTTCCGAAGGTTACATCGCATATTTTAATGCAATAAATGAAAGCTGGCTTTCAGCTGTATCAACAGGGCTGAATTCAATTTCAGCATTTGAAGATTGCCTTGAAATTGATCCTGCTTTTTACGAATCATACATTGCTATTGGAACTTTTGAATATTGGAAAAGCAGGAAATCTGAAGCACTATCCTGGCTTCCTTTTATTGATGATAATAAAAGTTATGGAATCGAAAGACTTATAACTGCAATCGATTCTTCTTCCTACAATACTTACCTGGCAATTAATTCGTTGATCTGGATTTATATAGATCAGGAAAATTATCTTGCTGCAATTCAAACAGCTGAAAAAGCTTTAATTGCATTTCCTGAATCAAGATTATTTAAATGGGGTTTAGCTCGCGCTTACGAGGATGTTAACCCGGAGCATTCAATTGATACCTATTTTCAAATATTGGGCTCATATCCAAAATTTAGAGAATCAAACCAGGTAAATGAAACAATCTTAAAACACCTTATTGCTCAGCAATATGTAACAACCGGGAATGAACAAAAAGCAATTGAACTTTGCCAGGAAATATTAGGCGAGGGGAATATTCCCGAATCATCTATGGAAATTCTTGAAGACCGGCTGGAAAGAGTGGAGGAATTGCTTCATCAATTAACCAAATAATACTTTTTTATTACGCCTCTCTGACTTTTCCATCTCGTTAAAATAAATTAAATTATTCTATCGAATAAAAGTAAGATAGTTTAAAACGATATTATGGATATCGAAAATCCCCAACATCAGAAAATGTTAGAGGATCTTCTTTCGTTATGCAGAAAAAATCTGCCTTCTGTTAATGAAGATCTGGTAACAAAAGCATTCGGTTTTGCGCTGGAGGCACACAAGCATGATATACGTGCTTCGGGCGAGCCGTACTTTACCCATCCTTACGAAGTGGCTATGATCATCGCAAGTGAGTTTCCGCTTGATGACATAACAGTTGTTAGTACTTTACTGCATGATGTTGTTGAAGACACTGATTTTGATATTGATTTGCTGGCTAAAGAGTTTGGAAAAGAAGTTGCAGATATTGTGGATGGGGTAACAAAAATTGGCGGGATATTTAGAGGGCACGATATTACGAAGGCAGAAAATTACCGGAAAATGCTCCTCTCAATGGTTGAAGATGTCAGGGTTATTCTTGTAAAGATTGCAGACCGGCTTCATAATATGAGAACGCTTGAATTTGTGAGTCCCGATAAGCAGCGAAGAATTGCCCAGGAAACTTTGGAAATTTATGCTCCCTTTGCTCACAGGTTTGGTTTGGGTAGAGTAAAGTGGGAGTTTGAAGATATTTCCTTTAAATACTTAAATAGGGAAGCTTATGAAGACCTGGTGATAAAAGTTAAAGGGCGCAGGAAAGAACGCGAAGCATACATTAAAAAATTTACCGAACCGATAGTTAAAAGCCTGGATGAATATAATCTAAAATACGATTTAGGTGGAAGACCCAAACATCTATACAGTATTTACAGAAAAATGATACGCCGCAATAAACCATTTGAAGAAATTTATGATCTATTTGCAATAAGAATAATTTTAGATACAGCTAACACCAACGATTGTTACACAACACTCGGTATTGTGAATCAGGTTTACCTACCGGTTCCTGATAGGTTTAAAGATTACATCTCAATTCCTAAAACAAATAACTATCAATCAATTCATACAACCGTAGTCGGACCCGAAGGAAGATTAGTTGAAGTGCAGATACGAACAAAGAAAATGCATGAGATAGCTGAAAGAGGAGTTGCCGCACATTGGCGGTATAAAGAAAATAAAACTGCTTCAGATAAAGACCTTGAAAACTGGGTTAACTGGATACGGGATATTTTTGAAAATTCTAGCAGGGAAGATGCCAGGAAGGAGCTGCTGGAAAATTTTAAGCTTAATCTTTACCAGGATGAAATTTATGTATTCACCCCGAAAGGAGAGCTACGTAGACTTCCGCTAAATTCAACCCCTGTTGATTTTGCATTCGACATCCATAGTAAGGTTGGTTATCATTGTATTGGAGCAAAGATAAATGGGCGAATTGTCCCGCTTGGAACGATTCTGCGCAGCGGGGACCAGATAGAGATAATAACTTCTAAAAACCAGCATCCAAATAAGAGCTGGATAAAATTTGTAAAGACCCCTAAAGCACGCTCAGCTGTTAGAAAATGGATGAACAAGGAAGAGGAAAAGATTGTTAATTCAGGTAAAGAGATATGGGAGAAGAAAATTAAGAAATTAAATCTCTCTTTCGATTCCAATGAAATATCCAAAATTGCCAGCAGTCTAAAATTTGATAACAATGCCAAATTTTTTACTGCTATTGCTCAGGGGGCAATATTCCTGGATGATATTCTTTTACCAAAGAGACAAGTGGTTGAGGGGGAGCAAGACGAAAAATTAGAATTTGAAAAATTTGCAAACATTGCCAGGACAGATATTGGGGGCATTCTGGTTGATGGTAAAAAATCAGGCATAATGTACTCCTACGCAAAATGCTGCAACCCAATTCCGGGTGATCCGGTTATCGGTTTTATTACAGTTGGAGAAGGGATTAAAATTCACAGGAAAACCTGTGTTAATCTTGTTAATATTTCTAAAGTTGATTCCAGTAAACTGGTTACGGTTGGATGGCCAAGTTCAGAAGATTCCGTATTTGTTGCAGGTTTAATAATTAGGGGAGACGACAACCCGGGAATCCTTAATGACCTTGCTCATGCAATTGTATCTTATAAAAACACAAACATCAAATCAATTAATATTAACACCAACGAATCTACATTTGAAGGAAGTGTTACAGTTTACGTTAAAAACCTGGAGCATCTCAACGGAATTTTAGACCGGTTAAAAAAATTAAATGGTATTTATACTGTAGAAAGGTTTGAAAGCAGTTGATGAATTCCCCTGGCACAGGTACAGAATTTAGATATATGGGAATCGATTATGGTTCTAAGAGAATTGGAATAGCTCTCTGTGATCCGCTTTTAACTTTTGCATATTCTTATAAAACTTTAGTAAATGATAAAAATTTTTTAAAAGAACTTAAAGTTATTATTGAAGATAAGAATGTGATAATAATCATTCTTGGTTTGCCATCCGAATCTTACCATGCTTCCAGAATACTTGCCGAAGAAGTTAGAAAGCTTAAAAAAGAAATAGAGACCAAGTTCTCATTGGAAGTAATTTTATGGGATGAAGAGTTTACATCAATCCTTGCAGAGCAGCAAGTGTTTGATTCAGTAAAAAGTAAAAAGAAAAGAAAAGATAAAGGTTTGATAGACAGAAATTCTGCTGCAATAATTTTGCAGGAATATTTAAATAACAAGCAAAACCGATAATTTCTTTAAGAGATTCGATTAACTGATTATAGTAACTCTAATAAATAAATAAAATTAAGGTGTGCTGAAGATTGACATTCATCTATCAAAAATTTATTTTTAGCATAATAATTCTCACAAATGGGAGCATTCTATGACACTTGATGCACTGGGTATGGTAGAAACCAAAGGTTTGGTTGGTGCAATTGAAGCTGCAGACGCAATGGTTAAAGCAGCTAAGGTTGAATTGTTAGGAAAAGAAACAATTGGCGGCGGCTATGTAACCGTAATGGTTCGTGGAGATGTCGGAGCAGTTAAAGCTGCGACCGATGCAGGCGCGGCAGCAGCCCAGCGAGTAGGTGAATTAGTATCGGTTCATGTTATTCCTCGTCCTCACGTTGAGGTCGAATCTATACTGCCAAAACGAAAGTAATCAATGCCTGGTAAAGCGTTAGGCATGGTAGAAACCAGGGGATTGGTGGCTTCAATTGAAGCCGCTGATGCAATGGTTAAAGCAGCCAATGTAACTTTAATTGGTAAGGAGCGAGCCCAGGCGGGCTTAATTACAATTATGGTTGTTGGCGATACAGCAGCTGTTAAAGCTGCCGTTGATGCCGGAGCTGCGGCTGCGCAAAGAATTGGTGAGTTGGTTTCCACGCACGTAATTCCCAGACCGGATGACCAGCTAAGCTCTATTATTCCTAGTGGCGATTCTGAAAAAGTTGGCGGCAAGGAAAAACCGAAACCTGTAAGAGAAACTGTAGCTGTAAAGAAAGAAAAACCAGTTAAAGAAAAAAAATCCACAGAGTCATCTATAAAAATACTCCCGGAAATTGAAATTGAAGAAGAGATTGAAATAAAGGAAACCGGCTCCACTATTGATCGGCTTCGGAAAGAAGCACTGGGAAAAGATGATACAAAAGAAAAAAAAGAAGAAAAACCAAAAAGCAAAAAGACTAAGAGTGATGTAGAGTCAACTTTACCAATGGAAGAACTGGAAGTTCTTAATGTGCATCAATTGCGGCGGCTTGCACGGAGCACAGAAGGATTCCCAATACAGGGAAGAGAAATTTCGCGCGCAAACAGGGGACTACTTCTCGACTACTTTAAATCCTTTCGGTAGCATATTTTAGTTTTATTAAATTAAAATCCTTTCGTTCAGGTTAATTAAATATTTAAATATCTTATATTTAGAATGTGAGAAAAAAATTATACATTTTCATTGCCGCAGTTATTTTTGCAATTATATTCTGGGGATCAATTTCTCTTTCAGATAGTTATTATGCCACCATTGATGTTGCTTTAAATCTTGTTGATTTTCCCAAGGGCTACACTACAGGGTCTAACTTGCCCGATAATGTTTCTATAAAGCTAAAAGGTGAAGGTTGGAAGCTCTTAACTCTAAATATTGGAGCAGAATCAGAATATCGTGTTTCTGTTGAATCGGATAGCGGATTAAAGTATGCGAATTTGTATAACAACCTTGCTGATAACAGGTGGATTCTTTCGGAAACTGAAGTAATAGATATTAAACCGGATACAATTGCATTTTTTGTAGAGAGAATAGTCTCAAAGATAGTTCCGGTTTTTGTTGATCTAAGTTTGGAGTTTAAACCCGGTTACGGGCAGGCAAGTGATATTTTAGTAGTTCCGGATTCGGTAATAGTTTCGGGTCCATTAAGTATTATGAAAGATCTTAAAGAAATTTATACTATTAGAAAATCCATGTTTGCACTTGATAGCAAAAAAGTCGTAAATATAAATCTTCCTAAAAAAACCGGGATATCCTACAACAATAATTTAATAGAAGTAGTACTTGATGTGCAGAGAATAGTTGATAAGCAGTTTGACAACATTCCTGTTGATGTTTTGGATATTCCTCAGGATATAAGCGTAGTATTATTACCTAACACAGTTGGATGCAGTGTAAGGGGAGGTGTAAACGTACTAGGTAATTTAAATGAAGATAAATTTAAAGCATACCTTTTTTATTCGGATATTGTTAGCGATACTATGGGCAGTGTTATCCCACATATGGAACTACCTGAAAATACTTCCCTCTTGTTTATCAAACCTGAAAGAGTTAGGTATATAATTAAAACATTCTGATACTTTTTGACTTTATTATTATTAAACTTTATCTATATTGTTAATTAATTATAGATAGAAATTTTTTTATCAATTTAACAGATAATTTACTATGTTCATCTCATTTGAAGGAATAGATTTTTGTGGTAAATCTACACAAATAGATTTGCTGAAAGATTATTTAATAGAACAAGGAAAGAAAGTAGAAATATTAAGAGAACCCGGCGGCACCAACCTGTCTGAAAAGATCCGCACAATTCTTCTTGATAATAAAAACGAGAAAATGTTGATGGAAGCAGAATTGTTTCTCTTTTCTGCCAGCCGCGCGCAACTTGTACGGGAAAAAATTAGACCTTACCTGGAGAAAGGTTTTTATGTAATTTCAGATCGCTTTCATGATTCATCGACTGCATACCAGGGTTATGGAAGGGGAATTCCGGTTGATGTTATTGCAGGCGTACATAATTTAGCAATTGGAGATACAATTCCGGATATAACTTACTTTATTGATATTCCGGTTGGTATTGCGAATGAAAGAAAAAAGAAACAATCTAAAGGTAAACTAGACAGAATTGAGTTAGCCGATATGGAATTTTATTCACGAGTACGAAATGGTTACCTGGAAACTGCTAAGAATGAAAGCAGGTTTAAAGTTATTGATGGTACTCAATCAATACAAAATATACATAATCATATTATTTCTGAGTTCGAATTAATTGATAAGAGGTAGATTATATGAATTTTAAAAAATTGCGTTTTGTAATTATTCCCGCCGTAATGTTGTTGCTATTCTCCGGGTTTTATTCGGGGATGGGAGATATATATCTGGAAATTTCAAAAAACATTGAATTATTCAGTCGTGTATACAAAGAAATTTCTTACAATTATGTTGATGAAGTAGATCCTGAACAATTTATGCGCGCGGGAATAAGAGGAATGTTGTCTTCGCTGGATCCCTACACAATTTTTATTGATGAAAAGAAAAAAGATGATATAGATTTGATAACTAATGGCAAATATGGCGGAATTGGAATTTCGATTGGTGTAAGGGGTAAACAAGTAACTGTTGTTGAAGTTATGGATGGCTATTCTGCCCAGAGGCAGGGTATTAAAATTGGTGATATAATAATTGAAGCTGCTGGCGTAAATATAAATTCAGATAATGTAGATGAAATATCATCGCTTGTTAAAGGAGACCCAGGTACAACAGTAGAGCTTAGAATTATTAGGAACGAATTCAGCGATACACTAGATTTTAATATAGTTCGAGAAGAAGTGATAGTTAAAAATTTAACTTATGCTGGTTTTTATCCTGCTGATGGGAATACTGTTTACCTTAAATTATCAAACTTTAGCCGCGCTGCAAGTGATGAAATTAAAATTGCTTTGCGCCAGCTTAAATCGGAAAAAAATATCAAATCGATCATTTTAGATTTAAGAGGTAACCCCGGTGGTTTGCTTGATATTGCTGTAGATATTTGTGATAAGTTTCTTCAGAAGGATCAACTAATTGTTACTACCCGCGGCAGGGATGTTTCAAGCGAACGAAAATATTATTCAGTTCAGGAACCAATGATCGGTGATGCGAAACTGGTAATCCTTATAAATGGCGGTAGCGCTTCTGCATCCGAAATTGTTGCAGGTGCAATCCAGGATCATGACAGGGGATTGATTTTAGGTACTAAATCGTTTGGCAAAGGTTTAGTGCAGACAATCACACCTTTAAGTTTTAACACTTCGCTTAAAATTACTACTGCAAAATATTACACACCAAGCGGAAGGTGCATACAGAAGATTGATTATTCTGAAGAAAGTGATGTAATTAAAGATGATAATATAGACTCGGATTTTAAATATCATACGGACAGTCAAAGAGAAGTATTTTCGAAAGGTGGGATAACCCCCGATAGTACGGTTGAATTTTCTGTAAATGGAAATATTACAAAGGAATTGCTTGCGCAGGGTTTCTTCTTCAAGTTTGCCAATCACTATTCATACAATAACCCGGATCAGGATTTTAACAAATTAAGTGATGATGAATTATTGACTCAGTTTAAAGATTATATAGAAAGTGAAAATTTTAAGTATCACTCAAAAGCTGAAAAAGAAATAGACATTTTAATTAAGGATATTGCGGATAAGGAGAGTTCTCTTTCCAATGAGCTTAAATCAATTAAAAATGAGCTACATAAACTGGATAAAGGCGAGTTTGTAATTTACAAGGATGAAATCAGTATGACGCTTAAAACGGACCTTGCGTCCAGGTACCTTGGATTGGAAGGAAGAATAAAAGAGCTGCTTACAACGGATGCGCAGGTGCAAACTGCTCTTAGCATTTTAGAGAATGAAGAAGTTTACAACAATCTCCTTAATACTCATTGACAGAAATTCTTTTAATTGCTATTATTCTAATTCTTGGTTTTGGAACCGGG
>CAZPSY010000063.1:0-8853 GCA_964589295.1 uncultured Ignavibacteriaceae bacterium | reverse complement strand
ATTTTTGCTTTAGGAAAAGGGAAGTACCGCAAGTTAAATCTGAAAAATAAAATCCTAACTCCTCATTTAGGTGAATTTGCAAACCTAATTGGAATTAAAACTGAAGAACTTAAAAAAGATTTACTAAAGCATGGAAAAAATTTCGCAAAACAAACGAGAGCTTACCTTGTTCTTAAAAGTGCGCCAACAATAATTTTTAATCCTGCAGGAGAGGCATTTATAAATACTACCGGAAATCCTTCATTGGCAAAATTTGGAACTGGCGATGTACTAACAGGAATGATCGGCGGATTACTTTCGCAGCAGAAAGATGTTGAAGCAGCTATCATATCAGCAGTTTATTTACATAGTCTCACAGCAGATATACTTGTTCACAAAAGAACCGAGTACGATATTCTTGCCAGCGATTTAATTAATAATCTTTCCCGTTCAATAAAATTCCTTACAAAATCTATTGTTTAAGTATTTAGAAAAAAATAAAACCACCTTGGTTTATAGCATGTTAGTGGTTTACTGGATTATGCTGTTTGTTGGAACAACAATACCTGCGCAGAGCGTACCAAGTTTAGGAATTGGTGGGGATAAGGTAGTTCATTTTTTTGCATACCTTATTCTGTCAGTGTTGTTATATCTTACTTTCATTTTCCAGGAAAAATTGAGTTTCGCACAGCGTAATGCTATCCTACTAACTTTAGCTGTTGCAATATGTTACGGAGTTTTAGATGAACTGCATCAAATGCTCGTTCCCGGTAGAAGTGCAGAATTATTAGATTGGATTGCAGATGCAACTGGAGCAGCCTGCGGTGTTCTGATAACATCCTTTTTATTAAAAAAGTTCAAAAAAGAAGCGGAAACGGGTTAATTTTTTATAATATTTGTATTAAGGAATTCAGGGAACATTATTTTCCGGAGATGGTATAAGGACAAGAAACTAATTTGACAAAACTAAGATCATTTATTAACTTTTCCGTAGATATATAGCTTTAATTGAGGAGTGCTAAAATGAACCTAAAAAAACCAATTGCCGATCTAAGGGCTAAGTATAAAAGATACTTTGAAATCTGTTTAATAATTGCATTAGCAGTTCTCATTGTAGCATTTAAATATTTCCCGGATATTCAAGGAAGCGATTTAGTGTTGGAAGGTCCGCAGGAATTATTTACTGTTGAAGATATTCAACAGACCAAGCAGGAAAATAGACCTCCTCCGCCACCCAAACCTCCAATTCCTATTGAAGCTCCTGCTGATGATGTTTTGGAAGATATAGAAATTGATGATACCGAAATTGATTTTGAAGCTGAGATGGAAGCACCACCTCCTCCTCCAAAAGAAGAAGTTGTTGAAGATGAACCTACTTATTTTGTTGCTGTTGAAGAGATGCCGGAACCTATTGGCGGCATAAAAGCTATCCAGGAAAAAATTGTTTATCCGGAAATTGCAAAAAGAGCAGGAGTTGAAGGTAAGGTTTATATCCTTGCATTTGTTGATGAAACTGGCAACGTTACGAAAGCCAATGTTATTAAAGGTATTGGCGCTGGTTGCGATGAAGCAGCGCTTAATGCAGTTCTTAAAACCAAATTTAAACCTGGAAAACAAAGAGGTAAACCGGTTAAAGTTCAGGTATCCATTCCAGTCGTATTTAAGCTTCAGTAAAAAGAAAGAAGGCGTCTTTTTAAGACGCCTTTTTCATTCCCACTCCTTTTATAACTCTGCTTATATAAATTTTGTGAGTAATATCACTAATCGCTGAATATCATGATGAACGGTATTTGAAATTGATTTATGAATTCTTAGTTTTTGATCCGAATGATCAGTCATTTTTTTAACTTAAGATTATAAGAGAATATCTTGACAAGAAGAGAGAGAGAACGATTAATCAGGAAACAGGAAATTATTGATGCTTCTGTAAAACTGTTTGCCGGTAAAGGATTCAATAATACAACGCTGGATGATATTGCAGCATCATCTGAATTTGGTAAGGGAACAATTTATAATTATTTCAGCAGTAAAGAAGAAATTTATTCAGAAATTGTGGAAGACGTTAGTAAAAATCTTAAACAAATAATTAACCAGGCAGATAAAGCAGCAGAATCAGCATCGGATTTTGTTAAAACATATACAAGCAGTCTTTTCTATTACTGCCTTTCAAACAAGGAAGCGTTTAAATTGTTTGTTAGGGAGATTGTGCCATTTACTACCGATCTTTTTGTTTTGAACAGAGAAAAAATTGTAAGAAGACATAGCTCGCTCAGGAACATTCTAATTAAAAGATTTTCGGAAGGAATTAAGCAAAAAGAATTTAGAGGTTCAGATCCGGATAAAACTGTAAGCTTGTACCAACACCTGGTTTTTCCATATATCCTCTATTTAATTGAGTGTCCTAAAAAAGATCTTAATGAAGAATCTGAAATAGCTTTTGTTTTAGATGTGTTCTTCAAAGGTATTTTATTAAAAAATAAACGGTAACAATGTTGAAAAAATTATTATTAGCATTTATTTTCTTCACTTTGCCTACAGCATTTGGTCAGACTGAATTAGTGCTTGATCTTAATAAATGTATTGAGCTTGCGCTTGAAAAGAGTCATGATCTTAAATTAGCTAAATTGGAAAGTGAAAAAGCTGATGAGCAGATTACCGAAGCTTTTGGCTCATCGGTTTTGCCAGATATTAAGGGAACTGTAGACTACAGCCGAGCAATAAAGAGGGGTGAAATAATTCTGGATATACCTGGTTTTTCGGGTTCTTTTCCGCAAGGAACGGAAAACACTCTTTCAGTGGGTGTAACTGTAGATCAACCGCTTTTTACAGGAGCAGTATTTTTCGCTACAAGAATTGCCAACGTATATGCAGAGATATCACAAAAATCTTATTACGCTACAAAGGCAGCTCTTATAAAAAATGTTAAAAGAGCTTATTACTCATTGCTGGTTTCAAGGCAGTTCCTGGAGCTATCTAACATCACTTTAAAAGCAGCAAAGGATAATTTTAAAGATACCGAAGCAATGTATAAAGCCGGGTTGGTGCCAGAGTATGATTACATAAGAGCTAACGTGCAGGTACAAAATATTTTGCCGGAATTAGAAAGAGCCGAAAATTCTATTGTGCTGGCAGAAAACGGATTGAAACTTGTAATAGGGTTAGACCTTGAACAGCGGATTGAGATTAATGATTCCTTGATTTTTAATAAGATTGATGTTGAGAATTATGAAAATTCTTCACTCATTCTAGAAGAAAAAAACTTTACGCTTCAGCAGCTTCGGCTTCAAATTGAACTAATGGACAAAGCTGCTTCTTACCAATTCTCCAAACATTTTCCGGAACTCTATCTTTTTGGAAGCTGGTCCTCAATTGCACAGGAAAATGATCCTCGCTCATTTTCTGATTGGCGTTATAAGAATTCGGTATATGTTGGAGTGAATCTCAAGGTTCCAATATTCAACGGGTGGCAGACTACTTCCAAAGTTGACCAGGCAGAAATTGACCTGCTTAAAGTGCAGGAAGAATACCATAAAACTAATAATTTACTGAAAAACCAACTGGAAGATATTCTTTTAACAATAGAAGAAAAATTATTCCAGATTGATGCTTACTCTGCAACTATAGAGCAAGCACAATTAGGTTATGATATTGCTTTAAAGAGATATTCATCAGGCATTGGAACACAACTGGAAAATATTGATTCTTTAGTTGAGCTTACTCGGGCAAAAATAAATTACCTTAATGCTGTCTTTGAGTATTATGATTTGCATGCCCGGCTTGAAGAACTGCTTTCAACAAAAGTAGAGGTAGAAGTTGATCAGAATTAAATTTTTAAACTTTGGTGATAAAATGAAAAAAATAATTAATCTTTTAGTATTTGGCTTAACGTTGTCGGTCTTACTTCTAACCGTTTCCTGCGGCGATTCCGAAGGAAGCGAACAAGTGAATAATAACACCGAACCGACTGTCTATGTAAAAACTATGAAGCTCAAATCAGAATCTTTTGTTGATTACATCTCGCTTCTTGGCGTGGCAAAAGCTTTTTACCATTCCAATTTATCTTCAGAAGAAGGTGGGAAGATAAAAGAATTTGTGAAAAATAAAGGCAGCTTTGTTCGTAAAGATGAAGTAATTCTTGTAATTGAAAACGAAGTTCTAAAATCGAATATGGATGCAACAAAAGCACAGTATGATATGGCTGAAAATAATTACTTAAAACAGGAACAGATTTATAAAGAGAAAGTTATAAGCGAATTGCAATTCCTGAATTCCAAATATGAAAGAGATGCTGCAAAAGCAAATTATGAACTTATTAAAGCCAGGTATGAAAGAACATTTATCAAAGCTCCGTTTACCGGAATAGTTGATGCAAGGTTTGCAGAAATTGGAGAGATGGTTCTACCCGGCGCACCGGTCGTTTCCGTTGTAAGCATGTATAAGATTAAACTCGAAGCCGGTGTACCCGAAAATTATGTTAACATTGTTAAAAAAGGTGATAGCGTAAAAGTTGTATTTAAAGATTTGGACAATTCCGCATACTATGAAAAAGTTTCATATGTAGGAAATACCATATCAACTGATAACAGAACGTTTCCTATAGAAATTAACATCGATAATAGGGATGGGAAAATTAAACCTGAATTAAGTGCACAGATTTATATTTATAAACAAAAATTTAGTAATGCAATCGTAATACCTGAAGAAACGGTTTCTAAAACCGATCTTGGTGAAGTTGTCTTCGTGGAAGAAGATGGTGTGGCGAGAATGAGAGTTGTGGAAATAATAAGCCGCAGCAATAACAAGGTTGCAATAAAATCTGGTGTTAAAGAGGGGGAAAATTTAATAACAGTAGGATTTCAAAGTCTTGTTGACAAAACAAAAATTAAAGTAGTAAACGACTAAAACTTTATGAAACGAGTTCCAATTCATCGGAACGAGTTCTTTCTGATAAAAATTTAAAATTATAAACAGATGAAAATAACAAACGTAGCAATAGATAACAGAACAAGTGTCTTTATACTTGTAGTCATTATAACATTTATGGGGCTTTCGGCTTACATAACTTTACCTAGAGAATCTTCACCTGATATTTCAATTCCACTGGTTATTGTTTCTACTCCATATTTTGGCGTTTCCCCGGAGGATATAGAAACCTTAATAACAAAGAAACTGGAGAAGGAAATAAATAATATAACCGAAGTGAAAGAGATAACTTCCTCTTCGTTCGAGGGTTACTCGTTGGTTCGAGTTGAATTTGAAAGCGGGTATGATATCGATGAAGCTTTACAAAAAGTAAGAGACAAAGTGAATAAGGCAGAACCAGATTTGCCTCCCGATGTTGAAAAACCGGAAATTATTGAAATTAATTTTTCGGAATTCCCTATAGTAGTAGCAAACATTGCAGGTCCTTATTCCCTTGTAAAGTTAAAAGATATTGCAGAAGATCTGAAAGATGAAATAGAAAAAGTTGATGGTGTACTCGATGTAAAAATAAGCGGTGGACTGGAAAGAGAAGTTAAAATTGATGTGGATATTAATAAGCTAAACCATTACAATGTCCGGTTCGAAGATATTATTAATGCTGTAACCGATGAAAACAAAACGATACCGGGTGGTTCAATTGATGTTAATAATTCCAGTTTTCTTATTAGGGTTCCGGGAGAATTTGATAAACCGTATATAATCGAAAATATTATAGTAAAACTAGAAGAGGGTGCTCCAATTTATTTAAAAGATATTGCGGATGTTTCTTACGGTTTTAAAGAAAGACAAACTTATGCACGGTTAAATAGTAAAAATGCCGTCTCCCTTAGTATTTCCAAGAGTGTTGGAAAGAACATAATTGATATAGCCGATAACGTGAAGGAGATACTTGATAATAAACGTTCAGAGCTTCCTTCCGATGTAGAGATATACATCTCAACTGATCAATCAAAAGATATTAAGAAAATGGTAAGGGAACTTGAGAACAATATATTTTCAGGTTTAGCTTTAGTTGTATTGGTACTCTTTGTTGCTAGTGGTGTTAGGAATGCATTGTTTGTAGCCTTTGCCATCCCGATAAGAATGTTAATTTCATTCCTCATTCTTCAGGCAATGGGTGTTACATTAAACTTTGTAGTTCTTTTTGCATTGATATTAGCTCTTGGGATGCTAGTGGATAATGCTATTGTTATAATTGAAAATATCTATAAATTCCTTGAAGATGGACACGGTCTGTTAGAAGCTGCAAAATTAGGAACAGCGGAAGTTGCATGGCCTGTAACTACCTCAACAATGACTACTGTTGCAGGGTTTTCTCCACTATTGTTTTGGCCGGGAATTGTCGGCGAGTTTATGCTATACATACCACTAGTATTAATCGTCACTCTCCTATCTTCCTTGTTTGTGGCTATGATCATTAACCCGGTTGTTGCATCAAAATTTATGCGGTTAGAAAAACAATCGGCCGAACAAAAAACTCTGTTTCAAAAAATTATGCTTCCAATCAATAGCATAACTCATTTATTTGTTGATGTCCTTCTTCCTAAAACTTTAGATTATTATGAGAAAATATTAAACATTGCTCTTGGTCCGGTTCGTGCACCTAATCAAAAAATTCATAAAAGAAATTGGTTAGGCTTTGCTTCAATATTACCATTCTTCATAATTACAGGAAGTATTTCTGTGGCACTCCCTGGAGGCTTGGATCTTTTTGTAAGTCTAATACTCGGTTTGGGAATATTACTTTTATTCACAAACAGTAAATTAAGAGTTCTTTGGGGAACTTTTTTAATGTTGTTCTTTATATCGCAAGTTTACTTTCTTTTTGGTCATGGTATAGAATTCTTTCCGGAAACACAGCCACCAAGAATTTATGTTTCCCTCGAAAGTCCAAGTGGAACAAACATAGAAATGTCTGATGAAATAGTTAAAAGTATTGAAGAAAAAATAGAAAGTTTACAGAATCAGGATATAAAAGATGTATTAGTTGTTGTTGGTTCTTCCAACAATCCTTTCGATGCCGGAACTTCCACACCGAATAAAAGTACGGTAACAATTCAGTTTATTGATTATGAGGAAAGAGGTAGGTCATCATCCGAAAGCACAGAAGAAATTAGGCAAGCATTATTAAAAACCCCAGGAACAGATGTTTTAGTGCAGAAAGAAGACTCAGGTCCTCCCGTCGGCGCAGCTGTAAATATTGAAATAAGCGGAGATGATTATAAGATACTTGGAGGGTTATCCAAGCTGGTAAAGGAAACTATTAAAACTGTTCCAGGTTTAGTTGATTTGAAAGACGATTTTGATGATGGAAGACCGGAATTGAGAGTTGAAATTGACAGGGAAAAAGCAGCACTGTACGGCTTGAATACAAGCTTAATTGCAAATTCAATAAGAACTGCTATTAACGGATTTACAGCCTCTAAATACAGAGTTGATGAAGATGAGTATGATATAACCGTAAGACTAAAGGAGGACCAGCGCTCAAGTATTAATTCGCTTGAAACTCTTGAAATTATTTACAATAATAAAAAAGGAAAAACTCTTAGTGTCCCATTAATTAGCGTTGCAAAAATTTATAAGTCTAAAGGGCCCGGTGCTATCCGGCGAAAAGATCTAAGCAGGGTAATTACAGTATCGGGTAATGCTGCGGATGGTTATAATGAAAACGAAGTATTGAATAATGTAAAAAAACTACTTGAAGATTTTTCGATCCCTTCCGGTTATTCAATTGATTTTACAGGTCAGCAGGAATTTCAGAAGGAAGCTGAAGATTTTCTCAGCAAAGCTTTTCTTATTGCTTTACTGATGATTTTTCTGATCCTGGTTATCCAGTTTAATTCACTAAGTCAACCGCTTATTATAATGAGTGCGGTGGTTATATCTCTTGTAGGTGTTTTTATTGGATTAATTATTTATGCTATGCCGTTTGGAATTATTATGACCGGGATTGGTATTATAAGCCTTGCGGGGGTCGTAGTAAATAATAACATTGTATTGATTGACTATATAAACGTTTTAAGAAGAAGGGGAATAAGCAGGAGAGAAGCCCTGATACGAGCAGGTATAAGAAGATTTAGACCTGTAACATTAACTGCAATAACAACAATACTTGGATTAATACCCCTAACATTTGGTTTTGGATTTGATATTTATTCTTTTTCAATTGCTGACTCAGGCGAAAGCGCCGAGTTCTGGCGATCAATGGGAATCGCAGTTATTTTTGGTCTTGCATTTGCCACAGTCTTAACTTTAGTAATCGTCCCGATTATCTATTCAACCCTTGATGATGTTGCCAACGTTTTAAAGATGGGAAAGAAAAAAATATTTGGAAAATAGACTAATCGGTTTTTGCTGAATATAAAATGCCTCACATTATTGTGGGGCTTTTTACTTTCGCTTGCTGAAACTACTTTATTTATCTAATTTAATACTTTAGAGGGCAAGATTTTAGTCTTCCAGATTATTTTTACATTACGTTTTTCTTCCATGTATTTAGAGTAGTATGCCAAGTAAATTAAAAAATAGATTTACAATAACGATTGTAATGTTGATATTAATTCAATTAGTTTTGTTCTACTATCTAAAGTATGCTAACCAAAACCTGCCGCTAACTGAGTTTTCAATTTCATTTATTGGTAATATTTTTAACCTGGCAGTTTTTTTATTACTGATGTTGGGGTTTGTTTTTCTTCCGAAAGCGCAATTGCAGAAAAAAGTTATCAGCTATTTTATTGCAGTCTCATATCTTCTACTGATCTTATCCTTTATTGCTGCAAATATAAATATGCCGTTTGAAGATCTTTACATATTAGGACAACCTGGCGATAAAATATTTGTCGCATTTATTTTTACTCTCTATCAATGGATACTTTTTTCGTTTGTATCAAT
>CAZPSY010000062.1:6860-9062 GCA_964589295.1 uncultured Ignavibacteriaceae bacterium | reverse complement strand
AAAGAATAATAATTCAACATCTTTTGATTTAACCAATAATTGGTATATTTTATTTCAACACAGTTCAAATTTTAAATGCGATGACAAATAACCAGTTAGCCCAAAAAGCTGTAGAAGCAAAATCGAAAGCGCTGCCAACTTATTCAAATTTCTACGTTGGTGCAGCTTTATTAACCGAAGATGGGAAAGTTTACTCAGGTGGTAATATTGAATCGAGCTCGTACAGTTTAACAATCTGTGCAGAACGAACTGCAATATTTAAAGCAATCTCTGAAGGAGAGCGAAAGTTTAAGGCAATTGCAGTTGCAGGCGATACCGATGACTTCATTTCTCCTTGCGGTGCCTGCCGGCAAGTTATAAGCGACCTTTGCGGAGACATCAATATTATAATGGTTAATAAAAAAAATGAGTTAAAGGTAAGTAAAACTTCAGAGCTGCTGCCGCTCGCTTTTGGTGATAAAGATTTAAAGTAAATATTTTCTAAAACACATATTAAATTTTCTCTATGGTTGAATTTCCACACGCAATGCCCAAAGATACCGGCTGGATAGAAGTAATAACCGGCTGCATGTTCAGCGGTAAAACAGAAGAACTTATACGCAGGTTAAGAAGGGCAGAAATTGCGAAACAAAAAGTAAAAATTTTTAAACCACTAATTGATACTCGTTACTCTGATAAATCAATAGTATCACACAACGAGCAGTCACTCCCTTCAATTTTAATAAAAGATATTAAAGAAGTCCTGGATCAATCAGATGATGCGCAAGTTGTAGCAATTGATGAAGCTCAATTTTTTTCAGAGGATATTACAAACGTTTGCAACCAACTAGCATTAAAGGGTAAAAGAGTTATTGTTGCGGGGTTAGACCAGGATTTTCGCGGCGTTCCTTTCGAGCCGATGCCGCAGCTTTTAGCTATTGCAGAATATATCACCAAGCAGCTTGCAATTTGTGTGGAGTGCGGTAACCCTGCAGATAAAACCCAAAGAAAAACAGCTTCATCAGAAAGAGTGATTGTTGGTGCGGCAGATATTTACGAAGCACGCTGCAGGCAGTGCCATTACATCCCCGAAGAATCTTAAGGATATAAAATGGATTTAAACTCAATCGTAAGAGGTTTTGTAGGAATTTTAGTTTTAGTTGGTATTGCGTTCCTGCTTTCTAACAATAAAAAGAAAATAGATTGGAAACTTGTAGGAACAGGTCTTGGTCTTCAATTTGTTTTCGCAGTATTTATTCTCCGCAGCGAAGAACTTAGGAGTTTCTTTTTCATTCTTGGCTGGCCAAAAGATTTCTTCGGATGGATAAGCGGATTTTTTGTTGTGGTATTAAACTTTACAATGGCAGGCGCGCAGTTTGTTTTTGGTGATCTTGCAAAACTTCCCGGAAGTGAAGGATCTATGGGTTCATTTTTTGCTTTCCAGGTTCTTCCTACAATTATTTTCTTCGCATGCTTGATGTCAATTCTTTATTACCTCGGTTTCATGCAAATGATCGTTAGGGGGATGGCATGGGTTATGGCAAGATTTTTAGGAACCAGCGGCGCAGAATCTCTCTCCTGCTCCGCAAATATTTTTGTCGGGCAAACCGAAGCTCCATTAATGATAAAACCATATTTAAAGGAGATGACTAAAAGTGAAATCCTTACCATAATGGTGGGAGGTATGGCAACAATTGCAGGTGGAGTGATGGCTGCATATATCCAGATACTTGGAAGTGCATACTCAATTAAACATGGAGTGCCGCTTGCCGAAGCTCAGCAGTTTTTTGCCACACAGCTTCTCGGTGCAAGTATTATGGCGGCTCCTGCAGCAATTGTTATTTCAAAAATTCTTTTTCCGGAAACCGGTGAACCTAAAACAAAAGGTACAGTAAAAGTTGAAGTGGAAAAAGATGCCTCAAACATTATTGAAGCTGCCGCTAACGGTGCAGCTGCAGGGCTTAAGCTGGCTTTGAACGTTGGTGCAATGCTGCTGGCTTTTATTGCTCTTATCGCCCTGGTAAATTATTTATTGAATGGACTTGGAGACCTGGTAAACTGGAACGAATCACTTAAAGCAAACTATGGTCAGTCGTTAAGTTTTGAGTTACTGTTAGGCTGGATATTTCAATTTATTGCTTTTAGTATTGGTGTACCTTGGGAAGATGCACTTAGATTCGGAAGCCTGCTTGGTACTAAAATAGTTATTAACGAATTTGTTGC
>CAZPSY010000062.1:0-6760 GCA_964589295.1 uncultured Ignavibacteriaceae bacterium | reverse complement strand
TATGCACGTTGATCTTTCATTCAAATATAAAACTCTGATTGATCATTTAAATAGTGAAAAACCTTTTGAACCAGATTTTGCATTAGTTCTTGGCAGCGGGCTTGGTGGCTTTGCAAACTCTTTAAACGTTATAAAATCATTTCCTACTAAAGATCTTCCCGGCTATCCTGAGTCAACTGTTGAAGGACATTCAGGGATAATTCATTTTGCTGAATCTGGAAATAAAAAACTTCTCCTCTTCCAAGGAAGAATACATTTTTACGAAGGATACAAATTGAGTGAATGCATTCTCCCCTCTTTCATCGCCTATAAACTAAAGTGCAGAAAAATACTTTTAACAAATGCTGCCGGCGGAATTAACAGGCAATTTAAACCAGGCGATCTTATGATGGCAGCTTCGTTTAACGGAACTGAAATAAAAAAAGAATTAACCGGGTTGATTGGAGTTCCTTCAGAAAAAATTCATAATGAGTTTTTAAATTTTCCTTCTTCAGAGATGAACGGGATTATTAGAAAAGCGGCAGTTGAAGAGAAGATAGATCTTAAAGAAGGTGTTTATTGGTTTTCAAAAGGACCAAGTTATGAAACGCCTGCTGAGATTGAAATGATGCACAAGTTTGGCGGCGATGCAGTGGGGATGTCCACCGTTCCCGAAGCTGTCTTTGCTGCGTCAATGGGAATGGAAGCAGCATCAATTTCCTGCATAACAAATTATGCAGCCGGAATATCCAAACAAAAACTTACACACGATGAAGTTACAGAAACTGCAAAACGTGTTGAAGATAAATTCAGCCGGTTGGTTAAAAGAATTATCAATTCAATTTAAATTGTAACATGTAGATTATCTGTTGTATCACTTATTTGCCAGTTCAGAAAAAACGTTTCTGAAATTCCATCACTCCTAAAACGTTCTATATTTTAATGATTTAGCAGATTTTATATATGCCAAATCAATTGACTTTCTGAACCTTTACCCCTAATTTTAGAATTCATTTTAATTTCAAACTAACACAGAAATTTTTACTAAAGTATGAAAGAATTCAGGTTTAGACTTATACTTATTGTTGGAGCTATCGCGCTTGCAATCTACCTTTTATGGCCTACCTATGTAGATTATCAATATGGAAAAGAGATAGCAGAGACACTAAAGACAAAGAAAGAAGAAATTACTTCCAGCCAGCCGGAGCTTACAAATACCCAGGTTGAAAAAATGCTTGAGGTTGTTGAAGACAGCTTGTTAACTGATAATCCGGATATAAGTAAAACAAGGGAAAAGCGAATTAAGCTTGGACTTGATTTGCAGGGCGGTATGAGAGTTGTTCTCGAAGTTAATACAGGTAAACTAATTGAGAAGCTTGCTAAAAACCCGGATGAAGTTTTCAAATCGCTGCTTGCAGAAGCAGAAGAAGAAGCTGCACTTTCCAACGAAGCTGTTGTAGATATTATCGCACTAAAATTCCAGGAAAAAGGAATACGGCTAAGCCGTTACTTCGGCACAATTAGGCAGGATGATGATGAAATTCTTGCCGGTTTAAAAGAAGATGCAGAAGATGCAGTTACTCGTGCAATGGAAATTATAAGGAACAGGATTGATCAGTACGGCGTTTCCGAACCTTCAATCCAGAGGCAGGGAAGCCGCAGAATAATTGTGGAACTTCCCGGTGTTGCAAGAGAAGAAGAAGCTAAACAGTTATTGCAGGGTACTGCATTATTAGAGTTTAGAATTGTACGCGATCCTGATTTTGCTTTTGCAATTATGCAAAAAGTAGATGAAGTTCTTGCAGGAAATATTATTCTGCCTGATACCGGCGAAACTGTTTCTGAGGTAACAGATACAAGCAGCGTTGATGGAGATACAACTCTTGTTGCCGCTGAAGATACTAACTCAACTGAAGAGCTTACCGAAGAAGAATTCAAACAGCAGCATCCTTTCTTTTCAGTTGCACTTTTAGATCCGCAGGGAAGCAGTGCCGATGCTTATGTAAGAGGTGATGAAAGAAATAAACTTGAGTTTATGCTTAGCAGACCCGAAGTTCAGAATGTGATCCCGAATAATGTTGAGTTTGTATTTTCTGCCAAATCATTGCCCGGTCAGGAAGGACAGGAAATTTTTAGAATGTTCATGGTTAACAAAGCACCAGAGTTAACCGGCGGAGTTATAACCGATGCGGTTGCAACTATCGATCCGAATACTTCGGCACCTATTGTTAATATGACCATGAATTCTGAAGGTGCAACTGAATGGGCAAGAATTACAGGCGCAAATGTAGGCAAACGAATTGCGATTATGTTAGATGGTGTTATATTCTCAGCGCCCAACGTACAAAATAAAATTCCGGGAGGTCGTTCACAAATTACAGGTATGGCAGATCTTAACGAAGCAAAACTGCTTGAGATTGTATTAAAGGCAGGTGCCCTTCCCGCTCCCGTAGATATTATTGAAGAAAGAACTGTCGGACCATCACTTGGGCAGGATTCTGTTAACAGCGGGTTACTTTCGGTGATAATTGGTTATATACTTGTTGGTATATTTATGATGTTTTACTATCACCGCACAGGTACAATAGCCGCGGCTGTACTTTCTTTCACTATTCTTTTTATTCTTGGTGTTCTTGCAGGATTTAACGCTACTCTTACTCTGCCCGGTATTGCAGGTATCATTTTAACAATTGGTATGGCAGTGGATGCCAACGTGCTTATCTTCGAGAGGATCAGGGAAGAGATGGCTACAGGTAAAACGATTAAGGCATCCATCGACAGCGGTTTTTCAAGAGCTTACTCGGCTATTATAGATTCAAACATTACTACATTCTTTACAGGAATTATACTTTTCCAGTTTGGTACAGGACCAATACAGGGTTTTGCTTTAACATTAATGATAGGTATTGCTGCTAGTTTATTCAGCGCTTTGGTTGTTGCAAGATTAATCTTCGATATGATGGTAGCAAAGGGTATAAAAGTAACTGTAGGATAATTTAAACGCTTTAAGGAGTTCACTTATAACATGCGAATATTCGAAAATTTAAATTTTGATTTCTTAGGAAAAAGAAAAATAGCTTATACAATTTCTGCTGCGCTTTTTGCACTTGGAATACTTGGTGTTATTTCAAGAGGGTTTCATTTTGGTGTAGATTTTAAGGGCGGCAGCGAGATTGTACTTCAATTTGAAAACCCGGTGGATATTACAAGGGTAAGAGAAGATGTAGCTGATATAGGTCTGGGAAATCTTGAAGTGGTTACTTTTGGCGGCGAAACCGGTGTGATGATCAGAACTGAAGAACAGGTTATTCCTGCAAATATTTTCCCTGTAGTTGTTAATAGAATTGAACAGGCAATTGATGAAATTTACCCGGATGTTCCGCGGCAGGTAGTTGATTCCACAGCCAGCTCACTTACTTACACTTTCGAAAATGCTGATACAACCAATCATGTTGTTGACGCACTATTTGCAGCAGGTTTTCAATCGGGCAGAGTTTCCGAAGAACCGGATAATACTCAAATGATTGTACGGGTAGGAATTGCCGACTGGATTGAAGAGAACCTGAGAGAAAAAGAAACCGATAACCCGTTTATCGTTCTTAAAGAAGACCGGGTTGGTCCTAAGATTGGCGAAGAATTAAAACAGGATGCTGTTCTGGCAATGATATTTGCTTTGATTGCAATCCTTATCTACCTCGGTTTCAGGTTTAAATTTATTTTTGCTTTTGGCGCTGTTGCCGCTCTTTTCCACGATGTACTTATAACCATGGGCTTATTTGCAGCATTGTACGGATTGATTCCGGGATTGAACTTAGAAATTGATATAACTGTTGTTGCAGCGTTTTTAACACTTATTGGTTATTCAATCAACGATACAGTTGTTAATTTTGACAGGATCAGGGAGAATATCAAGATTCACAAAACCAGACCGATAGAGGATATTATTAATACAAGCATCAGCCAGACGATGAGCAGAACAGTTTTAACAAGTAGTACAACTTTATTAGCTGTGCTTGTGCTACTGATTTTTGGTGGTGAGGTACTGAAAGCGTTTGCATTTACGCTCATCTTCGGTACTATTATCGGTACATATTCTTCAATTTTTGTTGCCAGTACGCTTGTTTACGAATATGCTAAAAAGTATAAGAAAAAATTAGAGTTTTAATTTTTTTATTTCCTTTAATTATCTAAAAAGCCGATAGCTTCCACTATCGGCTTTTTGCTTTTAAAATGAATTTCTTATTTAAGCATTAACATCTTTTTAGTTTCTGTGTTATTACCTGCCCGTAATTGATAATAATATATTCCACTTGCCAACTCTTTATTGCCAACTGCAGACTGAAATTCTACCTCATAATTTCCCGCAGGCTTTTCTTCATTTACCAAAGTCGCAATTTCA
The DNA here is from genome assembly GCA_964589295.1 of uncultured Ignavibacteriaceae bacterium. Classification (GTDB taxonomy): domain Bacteria; phylum Bacteroidota; class Ignavibacteria; order Ignavibacteriales; family Ignavibacteriaceae; genus JAZGGS01. The sequence continues at coordinate 2,382 of CAZPSY010000062.1, read as the reverse complement.
TTTCCTAAAAGATCATAAATCTTCAAACTCACAAATTCATATTCTGGAATCCGAAATTTTATTGTTGTTGATGGGTTGAATGGATTAGGGTAATTCTGGTAAAGATTAATTGCTTGTGGAATACTAGGTTCTTCATCTACACTTACAATGTTATCAATTATTTCTGTCTTCAATCCAGGGATGGAAAACGGGTCAATTCCAAGTAAGCTTAAATCAATTTGATTTGTTGGAATTATATCCAGCACAACCCAATTATCTTCAGCAATCCAGAAGGTATTTTCGGTTGATAATAATTTTACGGGAATTGGTCCGAAAAGTACACTAACCTTCCAGGTTATTACGAACTTTTTACAACTAAAAGTTCCAATCTCTGTATTGATGGTTTCATCATTTAGACGCTCTCCAAGATACTCAAACCTTAAGGGGAAATTACTTATACTGGTAATAGTAGTATCTTTCGAAAGTATTATGTACTCCTGATTTACATTTGCAGCAAACCTGTAAACAGAGTACCAGTCTTCGAGAGAGTAGAAAAAATCCACAAAGCTAAAGTTAGGGTCTGAAAGGATCGAATCTACAGATGCAAGGAAAAACTCTAGCGCGCCAACCCGGAAATATTCATAGCCGTCTGTTCCGGAAAAATGAAAAAATAATGAATCGCTATAAGGCTGAAATAATATTGTTTGTAACGGACCTGATTTTGATGGAACTACATTAGCAAGCTTACCTTGATAATCAGCAGAAACTGCAAATGAATCCTTTCTGAAAAATGCAAGTGAATCAATATTGTTATTTAACGAATCGAGAGGAGTAACTTTGTAATTCCACATAAACCCGTTTTGATTCGGGAAGTAATCGCTTGCCTGCTGGGCAAAGAGTGTGACGGAACTGATCAACAAACAAAGAATATACAAAACTGGTCTCATTTTTCTTTCCTCTCTCAATTTGTGTTTTTAAAATATAACTCTAAGAACTATAGAAATAAAGTACTAATTATTAATCTATTACTAGCTCTTAATGAATTGAATGACAGGTTCCAGTAAAGCAAATCCAGGAAAAAATGTTGAATATTAAATGATTTATTTAAAAAATAAAAAACCCCTGCATTATATAACACAGGGGTTTTAAATGAACTAATTAAGATAGTTTTATTTTATAAGCATCATCTTCTTCGTTTGAATTAAACCAGCAGTTTCTATCTTATACATATAAACTCCACTGGGAAGACTGCTTGCATCAAAATTAATTTTATGGATGCCAGCTTCCTGCCGTTCATCAACTAAAACTGCTACTTCTTTACCAAGTAGGTTATATACTTTCAGAACCACGTTACTGTTCTGCGCCAATTGGTAAGTAATTTGTGTTGAAGGATTAAACGGATTCGGGTAGTTCTGCTCAAGGGCAAACTCAAATGGTGTAATTATTTCAACTTCAATTTCATCTGAGTATTCGAACGTACCATCAAGATCTACCTGCTTCAGGCGGTATGTGTAAGAACCAGCTTGAAGATCAGAATCTAGAAAGCTGTAAGAATGTGATTCAGTAGTTGTTCCAAAACCGGGTACAAAGCCAACAGTTTCAAAACCTTCAACTGAATTTCTTTCGATGCCAAATCCACTGTTATTCACTTCGGTTGCTGTAGTCCAGCTAAGAAGTACTTCCGAATCATTTACACTTGCAGTAAAGGAAGTAAGTTCTACAGGAACAATACCGGGGAAGAATGAGAGACCGCTTATTGCCGCAAAACCGGTCGGACCTATCACGGTTCCGGCACCTGTTGATGTATTAATTGCGATAAGAGCGCCTGCATTTGCTACACCTGAACCTACCCCACCATAAAGAATGCCATCAGGACCAAATTCAATTGCACCAACTTTATCAAAACCAATAGGACCCACGAGTGTAGGAACAGCTGTAGTTGGATTAATTGTATATAAAGATGCCGGTCCGCCGTTCGGGAGGTGTGCAACACCATATAGGGTTCCACCCGAATTAAAAGTTAAACCGGTTACTACATCTGCAGGAAAAATTACCCCGATAACTGATGAAAATCCACCTATTGCCTGATCAATTATGACAAGATCAGTTGAGACACCAGGATTGTAGAATGATCCTAATAAGTTTCCCCCGCCGTCAAATTCCAAACCATTAACAGCGCCAAAAGGATGAAGTCCAACTAAAGTTGCAACACCTGTAAGATGATTAATGGTGACAATTTCAGCGTTGCCGCCTCCGGTTGAACCAAATAAAACCTCGTCATCCCTGAATTCGATTTCTGATACCCCTCCCACTGTGCCTGTAATAGGAGCAACAAGAGTTCCTGAACCTGTAGATGGATCAATAGTTATCAATTGGTTAGACGAACTACCTGTAGTACCATAT
>CAZPSY010000061.1:1725-9105 GCA_964589295.1 uncultured Ignavibacteriaceae bacterium | reverse complement strand
TTAAAGCTGGTGAAGAAGTTATTCTGTCAAGTCTTCCAAAAGGGTTATACGAATACAATACAACCTATGAAATACCTGCTGGTATAATAACCTCACAGGCAGAAGAAGGTGTATCGGGTCAATTGACTATTAAGGCCGGCACAAAAATTTTGATCATATATTCAAGTGCTATAATTGAAGGTGTATATATTTTGTCTGCAACTCTAACTAGTTCCGATGATCTTAGTGATGAAGGTGATCCTAATCCAGTAGGTCCTTAAAACACATTAAGTTTTTGCTTGAAAAAAACAAGTTTTAAAACACTTTTAAATTATAAGAAAAAGGCGATTTATAATCGCCTTTTTTGCATTAATTTCAGCATCAATATATTGTAGTTGGACTCTCTTTTTAGTATTTTTCTATGTTTCATCAAAAGAGAGTTTTATGGAGTTTAAAGTAAACAGCAAAGTGCTGGAAAAGTTGTTAGCAAAAGTAATTCCTGCTGTTCCTGCCCGTACACCAATGCCAATTTTAGAAAATTTTCTTTTCGAAATTAAAGACGGATCGTTAACTGTTTGTGCTACCGATCTTGAGATTTCGTTAAAGTCATCTATCAATGTTGCTTCGGATGAAAACGTAAGCATGGTTATACCTGCACGCCTTCTGTACGATATTATAAGGTCGCTTCAAGAAACGCAAATAAACTTTCAAACCGATGGAAATGCAAAATTAAAACTCTCTACCGAATCAGGAGTTTATAATATCGGATATTCTCCTTCAGAAGATTTTCCCGAAATACCTGATGTCTCTAAGGAAAAAGAGATTGTGATGAATGGAAAAGATTTAAAGAAGGCAATTGACCAGACTTCATTTGCAATGAGTAAAGAAGATATGAGACCTGCTATGACAGGAACTCTTTTCGAGTTTACACGGGAAGGATTAAGGTTTGTAACTACAGACGGACACCGGCTGGTTAAATACATTTACAAGGATATTAAAACTGGAAGCGATGAGCAATATATTGTTCCTGAAAGAGCTATTTCAGTTCTTTCTAAACAACTAGGGGAAACAGATGTTAAAATGTATTTAAGCAAAACAAATATTTCATTTAACATAGGAGACCTGGAGTTTATATCCAGGTTGATTGGTGAAAAATATCCCGCCTATAACAGTGTTATACCACTGGAAAATGAGAACATCGTAAAAGTTAATAGGGGTGATCTTAATTCGTCAATAAAAAGAATGATGCTTTTCTCATCTTCAAGTTCAAAGCAGGTAAAGTTTTCTATTAGCAATAACAACATCGAAGTATCTGCAGAAGATATTGATCATGGATCGGACGCAGTTGAAAATATTGTCTGCGAGTATAGCGGCGATTCAATGGAGATTGGGTTCAACACACAATATGTTAATGATGTTCTTTCTCATGTTAATAACGATAAAGTTAGATTTAAACTTCATTCACCTACTAAAGCTTGTATAGTTGAACCCGAAACAGTTGAAGATAACGAAGAGCTTATGTTGTTGCTAATGCCTGTAAGGTTGAATACATGATGATATGACCCTGTCCTCCTTAAGTTTGAAAAATTTCAGAATCCACACAGACACAAAGATTAATTTTTCCGGCAATTTAAATTATATAGTTGGCGGCAACGGCTACGGAAAAACATCTATATTGGAATCAATTTACTATCTCTGCACAACAAAAAGCTGCAGTTCTAAATCTGATGTAGAGGCGGTAAGTTTTGGCAAAGATGAATTTGAAGTTTCCGGTAACTTCGAAGTTTTAACCAAAGATGAAGTGAAGGTGATATACTCAATACCAGAAAGTAAAAAATACTATTTTCGTAATAGTAAACTTATTTCCAAAACGGCTGATATAATAGGAAGATTTCCGGTTGTACTTTCAACTCCATCCGATCATTCAATTACACAGGGTGTTCCTGGCGAAAGAAGAAAGTTTATAGACTCGGTAATATCACAGGCAAGCAGCACGTATCTTCAAATTTTAATCGATTATAACCGCACGCTAAGGCAGCGGTCTTCGTTACTTTTTAGAATTAAGGAATCAAAAAACTTTACGCTTTTAGATGAACTTGAAGCATGGACAGAAAAACTTTTGCAGAATGGTTTGGAAATTATAAAGCACCGGGTAGCTTTTATAAAAAACTTTCACCCGTTTGTGCGCAGCTCTTATTACAGAATAATGGGCGAAGATGAAGAACCTAAAATTACTTATTATTTTTTAAATGACAGTTCCGAAGATAATATTGAAAGCAGGTTTAAAACTTTATTGGATGAAAGACATAACGACGAATTAAGAAGGGCAGCCAACCTGGTTGGTCCGCACAGGGATGATTTTATTTTCGAAATAAACGGTTTGAATCTTAAAACATACGGTTCCCAGGGTCAGCATAAAACTTTCCAGGCAGTGTTAAGGTTTGCCGAGTTTTGTTATCTTAAAGATGTAACAGGAATAAGCCCGCTTTTTTTATTGGATGATGTATTTGGTGAGCTTGATGCAAATCGTGCTTCCAAAATAAGCGAATACCTGGGCGAAGTTGGGCAGGCGTTTGTTACCCTTACTGATTTTGGAAATTTTTCATTTCTTAAAACCGGGGTGGAAGATAAAGTTATAAAGCTTAACCGTGGAGAAGTTGTAAGTGCCTGATAATTTTAAAAGCCTGGGTGATGTATTCAGAAGAGAGCCGGCTTTTAAAAATCTGCGCGAGGTTGTTAAATCATCCGATGTGGTTAATGATTTTTATAAAATATTTCCTGATTTTGAAAAAATCGCCTTGCCGCTTAAGGTAGATAAAAAGGTTTTAAAGTTAAGGGTTGAAAACTCAACATGGAGAAGCGAAATGAAGTTTAGAGAAAAAGAAATTGTTGAAAGAATAAATAAATTTTATAATGAAGAGAGAATTATACAAATAAGGTTTAGTAGTTAAAATATGGCAAACACTAAAAAGAAAACCGACTACAGTGCAAAGAACATTAATGTTTTAAAAGGTCTTGATGCTGTACGTAAACGTCCTGCTATGTACATTGGCGATGTTAGTTCCCGCGGGCTGCATCACCTGGTTAACGAAGTTGTTGATAACAGTATTGATGAGGCGCTTGGGGGTTACTGCGATAAAATTTCGGTAACTATAAACAAAGATGAAAGTGTAACAGTAATTGATAACGGAAGAGGAATTCCGGTAGATAAGCACCTGCAGGAAAATAGATCTGCCCTGGAAGTTGTAATGACCGTTCTTCATGCCGGCGGAAAGTTTGATAAGAGCAGCTATAAAGTTTCAGGCGGTCTTCATGGTGTTGGTGTCTCTGTTGTAAATGCTTTATCTGAACAGTTGAAAGCAGAAATAAAAAGAGACGGTAAAATATATTACCAGGAATATAAAAGGGGGGTGCCGGATAAACCAGTAAAAGAAATTGGAAAAGCTAAGAAAGGAGAAACTGGTACCAAAATAACCTTTTTGCCCGATAAAGAAATTTTTAGTACTACACAGTTTAAGTTTGATACACTTGCCGACAGAATGAGAGAGCTGGCGTATCTTAACAAAACCGTTACCATTAAAGTAAGAGATGAAAGAAATGGCGGAGAAGAAGAAACGTTCCATTTTAAAGGTGGGCTTATAGAATTTGTTAAATATCTTGATGAAACAAGGCAGCCGCTCCACAAAGCAGTTTATATTGAGGGTGAAAAAGAAAAAACCCCAATAGAAATTTCATTTGAATACACAACCAGCTATGCAGAAAATATATTCTCTTATGTTAATAACATAAACACACAGGAAGGCGGAACACACCTTTCCGGCTTTAAAACTGCCCTTACAAGAACGCTGAACAACTATGCTTATAAAAACAAATTAATTAAAGAAGGAAAAGTAACATTAACCGGCGATGATTTTAGAGAAGGACTAACCGCAGTAATCTCTGTTAAGGTTGCTGAACCGCAATTTGAAGGACAGACAAAAACCAAACTGGGAAACAGCGAAACCAGGTCTGCCGTTGAAATGATGGTAGGTGAAAAACTTGGGGAATACCTGGAAGAGAATCCTTCTGTTGGTAAAAAGATTATTGAAAAATGTATGCGTGCTGCTGAAGCAAGGGAAGCAGCCAGGAAAGCCCGCGATCTTACAAGAAGAAAAAATGCACTGGATGGTATGAACCTTCCCGGTAAGCTTGCGGATTGTTCCATTACAGATCCCGATCTTTGTGAAGTTTATATTGTAGAGGGAGACTCTGCCGGTGGCTCTGCTAAGCAGGGCAGAAACAGAAGGTTTCAGGCAATTCTTCCACTTCGTGGAAAAATACTTAATGTTGAAAAAGCAAAGCTGAATAAAATTCTTGAGAACAATGAGATAAGAGCAATGATCTCTGCCATTGGCGCAGGGCTGGGACCTGATTTTAATGAATCTAAATCGCGTTATGGTAAAATTATTTTGATGACTGATGCCGATGTTGATGGAAGCCATATTAGAACTTTGCTTCTTACTTTTCTTTACAGGCACATGAAAGATCTTATTACAGCCGGTAAAGTTTATATAGCGCAGCCACCCCTGTATAAAATTAAAAAAGGAAAAGAAGAATTTTATGCTTATGATGATAAAGAGAGAACCGAAATTCTTAAACGACTAAAGGTAAACATTAAAGGGAACGGAAAAGATAAAGATGAAACTCCAGATAGCGTTAAAGGTGTTACAATATCCCGCTATAAAGGTTTGGGAGAAATGAATCCTGAGCAACTGTGGGATACAACTATGAATCCTGAAACAAGAACAATCTTGCAGGTTACAATAGGAAGTGCGGCAACTGCCGATAAAATTTTTGAAACCCTGATGGGGGATGATGTTGAACCGCGTCGCGAGTTTATACAGAAGAATGCAAAATATGTTAAAAATCTTGATGTCTGATCCTGCTTTATAATTAAAGAACGTTAAATAAAATTGAAACCTGAGAATACTTAATGGCAACCATATTTGAAAAAATAATTCCCGTATCACTCGAAGAAGAGATGAAATCATCCTACATCGATTATTCGATGTCGGTTATTGTTTCCAGGGCATTGCCCGATGTTAGGGATGGCTTAAAACCTGTTCATCGCAGGATACTTTACGGAATGCACGAACTGGGAATGACGCACAGCAAAGCTTATAAAAAGTCTGCAAGAATTGTTGGTGAGGTTTTGGGTAAGTTCCATCCGCACGGCGATACTGCGGTTTACGACTCAATGGTTAGAATGGTACAGGATTTTTCACTCCGCTATCCCCTAGTTGATGGACAGGGTAACTTTGGCTCTGTTGATGGCGACTCTCCTGCAGCCATGCGTTATACCGAAGCACGTCTTTCAAGAATTTCTGAAGAAATGTTAAAAGACCTGGATAAAAACACGGTTGATTTTGCTCCTAACTTCGACGATACCTTGCAGGAGCCAACCGTTATGCCATCATACCTGCCTAACTTGCTAATTAACGGTGCCAGCGGCATCGCAGTAGGAATGGCAACCAACATCCCCCCCCACAACCTTACTGAGGTGGTAGACGGGCTTATAGCACTTATAAAGAATCCTGATCTCACCTCTGAAAAACTTATGAAATATGTTACTGCACCAGATTTTCCAACAGCAGGAATTATTTATGGATATTCCGGGGTGAAAGATGCTTTTACTACTGGAAGAGGCAGAATAGTAGTTCGTGCAAGAGCCACAATTGAAACTCTTAAGAATAACAAAGAAAACATTGTTATAACTGAACTCCCTTTCCAGGTAAATAAAGCAAACTTAATTGAAAAGATGGCAGAGTTGGTTAGGGCAGGAAAGCTGGGAGATATTTCAAACATTCGCGATGAGTCTGATAGGGATGGAATGAGAGTTGTCGTGGAATTAAAACGTGATGCACAGCCGGCAGTTGTATTAAACCAGCTCTTCAAACATACACAAATGCAAAGCACTTTTGGTGTTATAATGTTGGCGCTGGTTAACGGTATTCCCAGGGTTCTTCCTATAAAAGATATGATGAAGCACTTCCTCGATCACCGGATGGATGTGCTTATTAGAAGAACAAAGTATGAGCTTGAAGCTGCAGAGAGAAGAGCGCACATTTTAGAGGGTTATATTATTGCCCTCGATAATATTGATGCAGTTATTCAAACCATAAAAAAATCTCAAGATGTTGAGACTGCAAGAAAAAATCTTATTAAAAAATTCAAGCTTAGCGAAATACAGGCAAAGGCAATATTGGATATGCGCTTGCAGCGTTTAACCGGGCTTGAAAGACAGAAAATTGAAGATGAATATAAAGAAACGATTAAACTAATTGAGAGGCTGAAAGGCATCCTAAAAAGAGAAGATAATAGAAACCTGATTATTAAGGAAGAACTTCTCGAGATCAAAAAGAGATATGGAGACGAAAGAAGAACAGAAATTGTTTACAGCACCGAAGATTTTTCTTTAGAAGATATAATAGCAGAAGAAGACGTTGTTGTTACAATTTCTCATAACGGGTTCATTAAAAGATTTCCGGTTAGTGGGTATAGAAAGCAGGGAAGGGGCGGAAGAGGTGTTACCGGCGCCGGCACTAAAGATGAAGATTTTATTGAGCATATGTTTATTGCCTCAACCCATCAGTATATTCTCTTCTTTACTGATAGGGGAAAGGTCTATTGGCTTAAAGTACACGAAATACCTGAGGGCGGCAGGGCTGCAAGAGGCAGGTCGGTTATAAACCTTTTACAAAAGGATAAAGAAGAAAACATAACTGCCTTTGTTGCAGTTAAAGAATTTACCGATGATAAATACCTGATAATGGCTACAGAAAACGGAACGATTAAGAAAACAGTTCTTTCTGCGTACGGTAACGTAAGAAAGGGTGGAATCAATGCGATCAATCTTGTTAAGGGCGATAAGCTGATAGAAGTTAAGATGACCGATGGAAACAACGACCTGGTTATAGGAACAAAAAACGGTTTTGCCATAAGGTTTAACGAAAAAGATGTGCGTAACATGGGAAGAATTGCTACAGGTGTGAGAGGAGTTAGACTTGGCAAAGGCGATATTGTTGTTGGGCTGCTTGTTATAAAGCACCCGGGGGCAAGTATTCTTGTTGTTACACATAATGGCTATGGCAAGCGATCGGATATTAAGGATTATAGAATTACCAGGCGCGGCGGTAAGGGAGTTATTACAGTTAAGACCACCGATAAGGTTGGCAAGCTTATCGCTCTTATGGGAGTATTTGATAAAGACGAACTGGTTATAATAACTACAAAAGGAATGGTGATCAGGCAGGCAGTTAAAAACCTCCGGGTGATGGGAAGAAATACCCAGGGTGTAAGAGTAATTAATCTTAAAGATAGAGATTCAATTGCTGATATAGCCAAAGTCGTTAGTGAAGATAA
>CAZPSY010000061.1:0-1625 GCA_964589295.1 uncultured Ignavibacteriaceae bacterium | reverse complement strand
CCCCCAGCCGCAACTCTAAATCCTGTCATAACTTCATCAAAGATTAAAACAATTTTTTCCTCATCACAAATACTTTTAAGTTCTTTGATAAAATCATCGTTTGCTTTTACCACACCCATGTTTCCGGCAATAGGTTCAATTATAACTGCCGCAATCTCACCTTTGTTTTCAGCGATTATTTTTTTAACGGACTCAATATCATTATAATCGGCAACTAATGTATCTGCAGCATTTCCTCTTGTAACGCCAGGACTTGTTGGCACACCAAGTGTTAACGCACCGGAACCTGCTTTGATAAGGAAATAATCAGCATGACCATGATAGCAGCCTTCAAATTTTATAAACTTTTCTTTGCTTGTAAAACCACGCGCTGCCCTTATGGCACTCATTGTAGCTTCGGTGCCGCTGTTTACCATTCTTACTTTTTCAACAGAAGGAACTAACTCTGTAATAATTTTTGCCATTTTAATTTCAAGTTCGGTTGGTGCACCGAAACTTGTACCCATTTCTAAAGCATTTAAAAGCGCTTCCTTAATAAAAGGAGGGTTGTGCCCAAACAAGTGCGGACCCCAGCTTCCTATATATTCAATGTATTCGTTTCCGTCAACATCCCAAAACTTTGATCCCACACCCCAGCTTATAAACAAAGGATCGCCGCCAACTGATTTAAATGCTCGCACAGGAGAGTTCACTCCGCCGGGGATATATTTTTTTGCTTCCGTAAAAAATTGTTTACTTTTTTCTAAATTCATCACCTTCCCAAAATTTTAAATAAATTATTCGCCAAATAAAAGTTTATAATCAATTTCTTTTCCCTTCTGCCACCACGCTTGTGGTTTTATGTGCCAGTTGCCAATAGTACGCGGGTATAAATCTTTCTTTTCCTTAATCCAGTTCATTATTTGAAGGCGTAAATCTGTATCGGTTGAGTGAATTATTCTTCCTGCGAGTTCCTCTTTTGGAATGCCCGCACCTCTTATTAAATGCCCCCCGCCCCCGTTACCACGGTAAGAATTTATAGCAACCGTGTAAGTTGAATCAAGACTGAAAGTAGCGTCATCACTTAACAAAAAGAAAGTCACTCTTTCACCAACCGGTTTAGAAATATCAACAATATAATTAAGCCCGGAAGCTGAAGAGTAATTATAGAACCGTTCCTCCAGCATTGGTGTACTGTAACGCTCGGAATATTGTATGATGCCATCTTCATCCAGTTTAAATTTTAAAACATGATCGCTATCGTTTTCCATCTGGTTAAACCAGTTACCGAATGAATACTCAAGATAATCTTTTATCTCCTGTCCGGTTAGCGCCATGGTGTAAAGAAAATTTTCGTACTTATAAAGATTGAACATATCTCTAACTCTTACCCAGCCGCTGTCTATAGTTACATCAAAAGAAAGCGGGGAGACGAAGGAAATATCAGCACCGGTTATTTCAAGCTGGGCAATTTGTATCAGGTCAACAAAATCGGATGGTCCGAAGATTGATTCTTTTGAGGAAACTGTTTTTTTAATTTGACCCAACGGAGCAACAACATAGTTTTCTACCCTGTTTAGTTCCAACAAATATTTGTTCATAAATATATCATCGGGTCTGTAATTTTTAACCTCAACTATTTCACC
>CAZPSY010000060.1:0-9128 GCA_964589295.1 uncultured Ignavibacteriaceae bacterium | reverse complement strand
GCTTAATGCAGATATAGATACAATTAGTCTCTTATCCGGATCATCAAAAAAATTGCTGCTTAAAAATTTAAAATTTGAGATCGGCAGTAAATCCATTTACACTATACTTGGTAAAAACGGGAGCGGGAAGACTACGCTGATAAAATCACTTACAGGTTTGTTACCACAAAACCAGTACGAGGTTAAAGGCAAAGTTGAATTTAATGCAAATGATCTGTGGGACATAGCTCCTGAAGTTCTTAGATCAATAAGAAAAGAAAAAATTAGATATGTTTTCCAGGATACAATAAATAGTTTTGACCCGTTAAGGAAATTTGAATATTACTTTAAAAATTCAAAGTCAGCCAGGTTTGAGATAGAAGAACAGTTGCAATATTTTTTGTTACCCAGTTACGATAAAATATCAAAACTTTATCCTTATGAATTAAGCGGGGGGATGGCACAAAGAATGAGTTTGATATTTGCGCTGTTAGCCAAACCAAACTTAATAATTTTAGATGAACCTACCTCAGGAGTTGATTATGCTATCGTAAATCTTATTTTGCTCAAGCTAAAAGAGTTTGTTAAGGATGGAGAGAACTCGGTAATTATAGTTACGCAGGATATTAACTTTGCAGAAAAAGTAAGTGATCATATTGCATACATTTCCGATGGAACAATTTCACAATTTTTTCCGGCTAATGAATTTATGAATTCAGCTGAGACAGGACATAATCAATTTATAAACTCTTACCGTGAGCTAATCTAATGAAGGAAATTTTAAAATTAGAAAATATTTATTATTCTGTTTCTTCTTCGGGGAAAGGATTTGGAAAGAAAAATATGGTTAATATTCTTGATGATATTAATCTGAATATTAATTATGGAGAAATTTTAGGAATAAGCGGTGAATCGGGCGGAGGTAAGACAACGCTGGCCAAAGTTATAGCTGGAGTTATTAAACCATCAAAAGGAAAGTTAGTTTGGGATGATGATGTTCTATCAGGAAATTCTGACATCAGCCCTGTGCAGATATTATTTCAGAATCATGGTGAGATTCTTAATCCTTACAGAAAGATAGAAGATATAATATATGAAGCATTAAAAATTCAAAAATATAATTCAGAATCAATTAAGAGGAAAAAAGGAGAGATTTTAAATTCACTCAATATTTCCACTGACATAACTAAAAAAAGAGGGTACGAACTTAGCGGTGGAGAACAGCAGCGAGCCGCTCTTGCAAGGTTGCTGGCAGTAAATCCTAAACTGCTTATTCTTGATGAACCTTTTTCTGCGCAGGATGTTGAATCGCAGTTAAACTTATTAAAGTTATTTCAAAAGATTAATGGTGAGCTTAAACTTACAATGTTATGTGTAAGCCACGATCTGAACATTCTTAGAAAGTTAGCAGACAGGATAGTAATAATTCAGAAAGGAAAGGTGGTTGAGGAAGGAAGTACTGAAGAAGTTTTTAATAACCCTGCACATGATCATACAAAATACTTATTAAAAGCTAAGAACTTGTCATTAACACTTTCTGAATTGAAAGAATAAATTATTTGGTTTTGTTATTCTTCTTTTCTTAAAGCTACTCGCTTAAACATCTCAATATCTTCGGCAGTGGTAATTTTAAAATTAAAAACTGATCCGTCCACAATGTTTACTTTTTCACCTATTCGTCTTACAAGCATAGATTCATCTGTCCCGATAAAGTTATTCTCATAAGCGTTCTTCATTGCTTTCATCAAAACGGGATAAAGAAAGATTTGTGGTGTTTGCACATAGTAAACTTCATCTCTGTCCAGGTAAGACTCAACAACCCTGCTTCCCTTTATCAACGTATCTTTTGCTTTTATACAAACAAGTGCATTGCCCTTCTGCTTAGCGGTTTCAATTGCATTTGTTAAAACATGCTGTGGAAGAAGCGGACGTGCAGCATCGTGCACAATAACTAAATCATCTGCTTTTGCTTCCGATGATTTTAAAGCATTATAAACCGAATCCTGCCTCTCTTCACCCCCTTCAACTATTTTACTGATCTTGCTTAATTTATATTCATTCTTTAATTCTTCAAGAAGCGCGCAGTAATTGCATTCTGCAGCTATAATTATTTCATCTACCTCTTTATTCTGCTGGAAGATTTCGAGGGTGTGAACAATAAGTTCCTTCCCCAAAAATTTAAGGTATTGCTTTGGAGCGGCAGCACCGCTCCGAGCACCTTTTCCCCCCGCAGGAATTATTGCAACAGTTTTCATCTTATTATACTATTCAGCTTCAGGCAGAATTTTAAATTTTTGTCATGTGGAACTCGCACCAATGAATCGGGACTCGTTTCATATAATAAGCATTGCATCGCCGTAACTTAAGAAACGATACTTTTCCTTTAATGCTTTTTTATAAGCTTTGAAAATAAAATCCGTATCCGCTAAAGCTGAAACCAGCATTAACAGGGTTGACTCGGATTGATGGAAATTTGTAATAAGCTTTGTTGTTATATTAAAAACATAAGGTGGATAGATAAACTTATCTGTCCAGCCACTAGTACCTTTTGAAAATCCATCAGCTGTTATACTAGTTTCCAAAGCTCTGCATGCACTTGTTCCGCAGACAAAAACATCATGTTTTGCATTCAATGCTTTATTAATTTTGTCTGCAGTTTTTTGAGGAACCTCATAATATTCCGAATCCATTTTGTGTTTTGTTAGATCCTCAACCTCAACAGGTCTAAAAGTACCCAGCCCTATGTGAAGAATAATTGGAACAACAATAACTCCTTTTTTCTGAGCCTTTTTAACAAGAGCTTTTGTAAAATGAAGACCGGCAGTTGGAGCAGCAACCGCACCATCCACTTTTGCAAAAATAGTTTGGTAGTCTTCCCTGTCAGATGGTTCTGAATCACGTTTAATATAAGGCGGTAGTGGAGTATGTCCAATCTTTTCAACTGCTTTAAAAACATTACCTGGCTGGTTAAACCTTACTGTTCTGCCCCTCGAAGTAGTGTTGTCAATAACTTCGCACCATAGCTTATCGTTAAAATAAATCTTATTTCCAATTCTAACTTTTCTTGCCGGATCTACAATTACATCCCAGATGCACTCTTCAGCGTTAAGTTCACGCAGCAGGAACACCTCTATCTTTGCATTAGTTTTTTCTTTGTTACCAAAAAGTCTTGCCTGGAAAACTCTTGTTTCGTTTACAACAAGTATATCACCCTTACTCATATAGTCTACAACATTGCTAAACTTTTTAGTTTCAATTTCCTGTGTTTCCCTGTTTAAAACCATAAGTTTGGCTTTATCGCGGGGAGAAACCGGATATTTAGCAATAGCTGTTTTAGGCAAATTATACTTGAAATGTGATAGCTTCATCCTATTAGTCCTTATTAGTTTTTAATATCAAGGCAGGCAAGCTTGTAAACTTACCTGCTAAATTCATTTTTATACTGTTTTACTTTTTAGATTTTTTCTTTTTTTTCTTACGCATTGAAGATTTTTTATTACTTAATTGATTAACAACAGCTCTTGCAGCAGCTAAACGTGCAATTGGTACTCTGAACGGGGAACAACTAACATAATCAAGCCCTGTTCGATGGCAGAACTCTACAGATGAAGGTTCGCCGCCATGCTCTCCGCAAATACCAACTTTAAGATTAGGACGTACAGAACGCCCTTTGTTTGTACCCATTTCAACAAGCTGCCCAACGCCAGTTTGATCGAGAGCTTCAAAAGGATCTGTTTGAATAATATCTCTTTGAACATAAAGAGGCAAGAACTTTCCGGCATCATCCCTGGATAAACCGAAAGTAGTTTGGGTTAAATCATTTGTACCGAAACTGAAGAACTCGGCACTCTCTGCAATTTCATCGGCAGTAAGAGCAGCTCTCGGTAATTCAATCATTGTTCCAACAAGATAATTGATCTTCTTGCCTTTTTCATCCATAACTTCTTTTGCCACACTTCTAACGATTTCTTCCTGCAGTTTATATTCATTTACATGTGCAACAAGAGGAATCATTATTTCGGGTTTAACTTTTATGCCTTTTTTAGTAACGTTAACCGCAGCTTCAAAAATTGCCCTTGCCTGCATTTCTGTAATTTCAGGATAGACAACTCCAAGGCGGCATCCCCTGAAACCAAGCATCGGGTTAAATTCGCTTAGACTTTCTATCTTGTCTATTAATTTCTTTTCAGGTATACCGAGTTCGGCAGCAAGCTGTTTAACTTCTTTTGGATCGTGAGGAAGGAATTCGTGAAGTGGTGGATCCAATGTACGAATAGTAACGGGGTAACCGTTCATAGCTTTAAAGATACCTTCAAAATCTGCCCGTTGATGAGGCAATAGTTCAGCAAGCGCTGCTTTTCTATCTTCAACAGAATCAGAGACAATCATTTTACGAACAGCTGTAATCCTATCACCTCCAAAAAACATATGCTCGGTTCGACAAAGCCCTATGCCTTCAGCACCAAAAGCAATTGCGTTGCTTGCCTGGTCAGGCTGGTCAGCATTCGTTCTTACATTCATCGTCCTAATATTATCAGCCCATTTCATTAAACTTGCATAAGTTTTATATACATCTGAACTTTGCGGTTTCATTGTTTTGGAAATTAATACCTGTATAACTTCGGAAGGTTTAGTTTCAAGTTTTCCATTAATAACTTCACCGGTTGTTCCATCTATCGAAATAAAATCACCTTCTTTAATTACAACATCACTTCCTTCAACACCAAATGTTTTTTCTTTGTAATTTATCTTTAGAGCCCCGCAACCTGCCACGCAAACTTTTCCCATTTGCCTTGCAACAAGTGCTGCGTGCGAAGTCATACCACCACGCGCAGTAAGTATTCCTTCGGAAGCATCCATACCTTTTATATCTTCCGGCGAAGTCTCAATTCTTACAAGAATAACCGGATCACCTTTTGCTGCCATCAATTCAGCATCCTGCGCAGTAAGAGCAACCTTACCCGAAGCTGCACCGGGACCCGCATTTAAACCTGTTGCTAATAATTTACCGGCACTCGTTGCTTTCTGCTTCTCTTTGGTGTCGAAAATTGGGCGAAGCAGCTGGTTCAACTGGTTTGGGTCAATCCTGGATATTGCTTCTTTTTTACTGATAAGTTTTTCACCAACCATATCTACAGCCATCTTAATAGCGGCAAAGCCAGTACGTTTACCAACACGGCACTGAAGCATCCACAACTTACCTTGTTGTATTGTAAACTCGATATCCAGCATTTCTCTATAATGTTTATCGAGTATCTTTCGGAAATTATCCAGCTGCTTATAAATTTTCGGATCTTCTTTTTCAAGCTCTGAGATTGGATGCGGCGTACGTGTACCGGCGACAACATCTTCGCCCTGCGCGTTAAAGAGGTATTCACCGTAAAATATATTTTCGCCTGAAGCGGGATCTCTTGTAAATGCCACTCCTGTTCCGGAATCTTCTCCCATATTACCGAAAACCATAGACTGAATGTTAACTGCAGTACCCCATTCAGCAGGAATATTATTAAGCTTCCTGTAAACTATTGCCCTGTCATTCATCCAGGATCCAAAGACAGCACTAACTGCACCCCACAACTGGTCCATAGGATTTTCAGGAAATTTCTTACCGGTTTTTTGCAGGACGGCAGACTTAAATTCATCGACTAGTTCCTTAAGATGTTCTGCTGAGAATTCGGTATCTAATTTAAATCCGTATTTTTTCTTTTTCTTTTCGATTATCATTTCAAAAGGATCTTCATCATTTTTCGATTCAGGTTTTAACCCCAGCACAACATCGCCATACATTTGTACAAACCTTCTGTATGAATCGTACACAAAACGGGGATTATTTGTTTTTTCGATTAAACCTCTAATCGTTGAATCATTTAGACCAAGGTTTAATATGGTATCCATCATACCCGGCATAGATGCCCGCGCACCGCTTCTTACTGAAACTAGTAAAGGATTTTTTGCATCACCGAATTTTGCTCCCATTTGCTTTTCAATTTTTTTAAGGGAGGAAAAAACCTGATCTTTAAGTTCCTTCGGATACTTTCTTTTATTTTTGTAATAGTAAGTACACACCTCGGTTGTAATAGTAAATCCTGCTGGTACCGGCAAACCTATATTCACCATTTCAGCAAGATTAGCTCCTTTCCCTCCAAGTAATCCTTTCATTTCTGCTTTGCCTTCAGCTTTTTTACCGCCAAAGAAATAAACATATTTTGATTTTTTAGACATTTTACTCTCCTTTATAATAACATTTTCATTGTTGAGTATTATTTGTTTTCATTATTGAAGGATGAAGTGTTTAAAAGATTCTTCATCATCAAGCTCTAGTTTTATTTTAAGATAGAATATATCAATATCGTCCAGCTCTTTTGAAAAGTTTGTTAGTTTAACTGCATCTTTTTCTGTTGTAACCACTGAGTGAGAGTTAGTAGAATAAAACTTTTTCCTGATAAGTTGTACATCTTTATTATTATATTCTTTATGATCTCTGAATATAAGCCGGTTTTGCGTATCAACATTAGTTTGAGAAAGCACATTTAAAAAAGAAATTGGTTTGGCAACGCCAGATACGACTAAGCTTTTCTGCCCTTCAAATTCATTAAGATTATACTCTGTTTTTTTCTTTAGATCGATAAAATTTATTGCTTTATAGTAAGCTGTAAATATTTGTTTGTTCTCGAGGTATTTCATCCGCCTGGGCGGAATTGATTTTTTTTCGACAAATTTCCTGTTAATAATTATTGCATCTGCTCTATTAAGAGAACTGAACGGTTCTCTCATATTACCTGTTGGCAGTAAATTATTAATAAAGAAGTTATTCTCTGTTAAAAACCTCTGGTCTATCACTACAATATCTAAATCCCTTTTAATCCACCTGTGCTGAAAAGCATCATCGAGAACAAGCGTATCAATCCCGGTATCATTAATAAATTTTTCTGCACCTTCCACCCTGTTTTCACAAACTGCGGCTGGTACACCGCAATCTAGAACTGTATGATAAATCTCATCACCACTTTTATCAACAGAAGTAAAAAACTCTTTGCCATCGGATACCAGGACATAACCGCTCGATTTTCTCCTGTAACCCCGGCTAAGAACTCCTGTTTTTTTCCCAGACTTTTTTAAGAGACTGGTAATATAAATAACTGTTGGTGTTTTACCAGACCCGCCAACAGTAATATTGCCAACTGAAATAACCTTTGCTTTTACTTGTTTGCACTTAAATATTTTTTTATCAAATAAGAAATTGCGTACAGCAATAACTACAACGTAAACTGGTACTAAAGGTAAAAATATGAGTCTTAATATTTTCATCACTAATTACTAAATACCTGTGCTTCCTGCTGTAGTAAATTCAATTTTGTTTCACATTCTTCTATCACATCCGATGTTTCATCATAATTCAATTCGTTACTTACATAAATCGGATCGGAGTATATTATTTTTGCACGACTGAAAAAAAACGGAATTTCAAATTTATCCCAATTTTTTAAGACTTTCCTCTTTTTATAGCCAACTCCTGAAAGTACAATTGGAACATTGGCTTTTTTGGCTGTAATTACAGCTCCTGCTTTAAATTTATGTCTTGGTCCACGGGGACCATCCGGGGTAATTGCTATTGAATAATCATTTTTTGTATAATCTATCATAATGCCTAAAGCAACATCACCTCCAACACTACTGGAACCCCTTACAACATTATATTTCCACTTTTTAAGAATCCTTGCAAGTAGGTCACCATCTTTGCTTTTACTTGTTAATGCGGCAAAGGACGGATTGCCATGCAAATACCAGGGTAAAAGCATGGTTCCATGCCAAAAAGCCAGCACAAAATTTTGCTTCTCCCTTTTAAGGTTTTCAATTGTTGCGCCGTTTTGCAGAGTTATCTTTAAGCTTTTACAAAGAGCTGTTACTCCACCGGTTATAAAAAACTGGCTGGCAAATCTTAATGCATCCTGTTGTGCTTTTTTAAGATTCATTTATAATTTCATAAATTGATTTTGCAGCGCTTACCGATGCTGTTTTACCGGCAAGTTTATTTTTTACTTCACTTAGTTTTGTTTTTATCTTTTCGTATTCAGATGAATTGGAAAGTATTTTTTTACTCTCCTCGTAAACCAAATTTTCAGTTAACCTGTTCTGTATTAATTCAGGTATTATTTTCTCTTCAAGCAATATATTTACCATCCCGATGGATTTTACTTTAATAAGTTTTTTCATTACCAGGTATGTTAAATAATTTGTTTTGTAAACTATAAGCATTGGTAATGCAAAGTAACCAGCTTCAAGAGTAGAAGTTCCCGATTTAATTATTCCGAATTTAGCATGTTTCATCAAATCGTAAGTGAAACCCTTTATTAATATGAAATCGACGACATCAGAATAACTTGAAAAAAGTTCCTCATTTAAGTTTGAAGAGCATGATACAATAATTTGCATATCAAACTCAGAAGCGATTCTTCCCGCAGCTTGAATTGTATGCGGAAATATTTTTTTTACTTCGTTCTCCCTGCTTCCCGGCATAACTAAAAGAATATCTTTTTCTTTATCGAGTTGAAATTTTAAACAGAAATCTTCGTATAATAAAAACTCATGGTTATTTATTCGCTCAACAAGTGGATGACCAACAAACTGAACATTTACATTATTTTCCTTATACATTTTTTCTTCAAAAGGAAAAACAACAAGCATTTTATCTACCAGTTCTCTCACCTTTTTAACCCTGCCCGAACCCCACGCCCAAAGCTGCGGCGATACATAATAAATAATTTTAACACCCAGTGATTTTAATTTTTTTGCAGTGCTGAGGTTAAATCCAGGGTAATCAATAAGTACAACGTTCTTAATGTTTTTACTTTTTACAAGCTCAATTAATTTCTTCTGTGCTTTTTTAATAAAAGGAAGATGTTTAATAACTTCTACAAATCCTAAAAAAGCCATCTGGTTAATATGATAAGAGAGTTCCATTCCTTCTGCCTGCATTCTATCTCCGCCAATACCATAGAACATCAAAGCTGGATCAGTTTTTTTCAGCTCTTTAATAAGCGAAGCGCCTATTAAATCTCCTGAAACTTCTCCGGCAATCACTAACATATTTTTTTCGTTCTTATCAGTCATTAAACAATTTTGTTATTAATAATCCAAAGAGTTATGAT
>CAZPSY010000059.1:3551-9202 GCA_964589295.1 uncultured Ignavibacteriaceae bacterium | reverse complement strand
AAATTTAATCTCATTCTGATGATAAAATTCATCAAAATATAATACCTAAAATGTAAACCCCAATACAAATCTAAAGCAGATTACTATTTAAACTTGTAAGTGCTTATATTTAATTTTACTCACAGAGGACTGATAAACATGTTTACTCAATTCCAGGAGAATGAATGAAGAACAAAATTGTGGTTGCTGATTTTAATAATGTTGAAGAGAAAAAACCAACATATGCACTTGTAAGTAAAACTGATCTCGTTATTATTAAGTACGAAGAAAATGTTTCTGTTTTTTACGGAAGATGTCTTCATCGTGGTGCTCTTTTGGCGGATGGTTATGTTGATGGACATAACCTGGTTTGCGGTGTGCATAACTGGGATTACCGGCTTGACACAGGAATTAGTGAATACAATAACGAAGAAAAGCTGCACAAGTTTACATCAATTGTTGAAAAAGGAAATATTTATGTTGATGAAGAAGAGATTAAGGAGTTTGAAAAGGAGTTTCCTCCAAATATAAATCGCGATGAATACCTTGGATTGTATGAATCTACGCATCCCACACCTGAAGAAGATACGGCTGGTGAAATACAGCACCTTGCAAAATATGGATTATCAAAAGTCGGGCATCATGGTTTTGTTACCTCAATGGGAGTTGGAAGAAATAAGCTGCCAAAGTGGGATGATATACAAATTCTTCCTGCGCAGCTTGCTCGTCTTCCGCATTTGGAAGATGTTGAGGTTGGAACTAATGTAAAAATTGGAAATGCTTCTAACAAACCACTCGAGTTAAAAATTCCTCTTTTTGTTTCCGATATGAGCTATGGTGCTTTATCTGAAGAAGCAAAAATATCTCTTGCAAAAGGAGCAGAGCTTGCAGGCACTGGAATCTGTTCTGGCGAAGGCGGTATGCTGCCTGAAGAACAGGCAGCGAACAGCAGGTATTTTTATGAGCTGGCTTCGGCTAAGTTTGGATTTGAGATGGAGCTTTTGAAGAAGGTACAAGCATTTCATTTTAAAGGCGGGCAGGGCGCAAAAACCGGAACCGGCGGGCATCTGCCGGGAGATAAAAACAGGGGGAAAATAAGCAAAGTAAGAAGAATTCCTGAAGGCACACCCGCAATTTCTCCGCCAAGGTTTTCTGATCTAACTTCGCCAAAGGAGTTTAAAAACTTTGCAAATGAGGTTCGGGATTTTACAGGCGGCATTCCAATTGGGTTTAAACTTTCAGCAAATCATATTGAAGAAGATATTGATGCAGCAATTGAAATTGGTGTTGATTATATAATTCTTGATGGTAGAGGCGGTGCAACAGGTGCTGCGCCAGCTTTATTCAGAGATAATATTTCCGTTCCAACAATTCCTGCATTAGCAAGAGCACGCAACCATCTTGATAAAAGAGAAGCGAACGATATCACATTAATAATAACCGGGGGATTACGCACTACCCCTGATTTTATAAAAGCTTTAGCCCTTGGTGCGGATGCTATTGCTGTTTCAAATTCCGCACTACAGGCAATCGGCTGCCAGGCAATGCGGGCTTGTAATACAAATTTCTGCCCCGTAGGAATTGCAACACAAAAAGAAAGCTTGAGAAGCAGAATAAATATTAATCTTTCTGCAAAAAGATTAGAAAACTTTTTTAATGCAACAACAGAATTAATGCAGGTTATGGCTCGTGCATGCGGACATGATCACCTAAGCCAATTCTGCAAAGATGATATTGCAACTTTTGATAGAGATATGGCTTATTTAACAGGCATAAAGTATGGTGGGGCTGTTCCGCTTTGATAGAAATCAGGAGTCAATAATCAGAATCTTATTGTTGATTGTCATTCCAAGCTTGATTTGGAATCTCCACAAATAATTTAAATAAAACTTATAGAATGGTAGAATAAATTGAAAAACATATTAACCTGGCATAATGTATTAAGTAAAGATGAACTTCCGGAAGGAAGAGTAAAAACAGTTACGGCGGGAACTCAATCCTTTGCATTGTCTCACTTCGAAGGGAAGTACTGCGCACTGAATAATAAATGTCCGCACCAAGGAGGACCTTTAGGCGAAGGACAAATAGAAAATGGCTGGCTACGTTGTCCCTGGCATGGATATGATTATCATCCCTGCACAGGAAGACCTCCCGGGGGATTTGAAGATGCTGTTGTGGCAATACCTGTTGAAGAACGGGATGACGGAATTTATATTGGAATAGAGGCGGAACAACCCCACGAAACTACAGTTTCTGATGTGATGGTTGAAACAATGATCAACTGGGGAGTAACTCATGTATTTGGAATGGTTGGGCATTCTAATTTGGGTCTCGCAGATGCTTTCCGCAGAAAAGTTAAAGAAGGAAAGCTTAACTATATAGGAATCAGGCATGAAGGTGCTGCTTCATTTGCTGCTTCAGCCTACGCAAAGTTAACCGGTAAGCCAGCGGCATGCTTTGCTATCGCGGGTCCAGGCGCAACAAATCTTTTAACTGGATTATGGGATGCAAAAGTTGATCGGGCCCCGGTACTTGCGTTAACTGGACAGGTTGATGCACAAGTTCTCGGTCCCGGTGCTTTCCAGGAAGTTGATCTGAACAGTGCTTTTGCAGCTGTGGCAGAATGGAAACAAACGGTTTTGCCTTCAAGCAAACACACCGAGTTGATGACACTTGCATTAAAAAATGCAATTATAAAAAGAGATGTGTCTCATTTGATTTTCCCAAATGAGGTACAAGAAATTGTAGTTGAGAATAAAGAAGCTTCGTCGCCGGCGGGAAGATTGGCTTTAAAAGAAATTACTCCCCCCGATGATTCAATTAAAAAAGCAGTTGAACATTTATCTTCAGCAAAAAGACCTGTGATTATTGTTGGGCACGGCGCAAGATTTAATATGGAAAAAATAACAGCTCTTGCTGAAAAACTTGATGCCCCTGTAGTAACAACATTTAAAGGGAAAGGATTAATTTCGGATGATCATGCACTTGCTTGTGGAGTTTTGGGAAGAAGTGGAACGCCCATTGCAAGCTGGTTCATGAACGAAGCCGATCTGCTTTTGGTTTTCGGTGCATCGTTTTCTAATCATACAGGAATTGCACCATACATTCCAACTATCCAGGTTGATTTTGATCCAATGGCCCTGGGTAAGTTTCATCCCGTTACTGTTCCTGTTTGGGGAGAGATTGGTGTTACCGTAGAAATTCTTATAAATGAATTATCAAAACAAAAAAGAGAATATGATATAAGAAAAGAAATTGCAAATAAGTGGGAAATCTGGAGAACAGAAAAATCCAGCCGTGAAAAAGATGATACTGGAAACGGAATAAACTCAGCTTCTGTTTTTGCAGCGATGAACAAGATTGTTCCCGATAACGCAGTAATTACTGTTGATGTTGGAAACAATGCTTACTCATTCGGAAGATATTTTGAATGTAAAAAACAATCCGTTTTGATGAGCGGCTATCTTGGCTCAATTGGGTTCGGTTATCCTGCAGCAATGGGCGCATGGGCAGCAGCACCTGATAGACCAATTGTAGCCGTAACGGGAGATGGCGGTTTTGCCCAGTATATGGCTGAGCTTACAACTGCGGTAAAATATAAAATGAACATCAAACATATTTTGCTTAACAATAGCGAGCTTGGCAAAATTTCAAAAGAGCAAAGGGCAGACCAACTTGATGTTTGGGAAACTGATCTCACAAATCCGAATTTCTCAAAGTACGCTGAACTTTGTGGTGCGTTAGGAATAAGAGTAACAAAGAAAGAAAATCTTGATGCTGATTTGAAAAAAGTTTTTGCTCACAATGGTCCGGCAATGTTGGAAATTATAACCGATCCATTACTAACATAGAATCAGTGCACAATAGAAATTTTGTTTTATTGTTTCTCTGTACTGTTTAATCCCTAAAAATGATCTCCAATATTTACTTTATGTCCTCCGCATTACATATTTCTTTCATGTAATCATTTATACTTGCTAGTAAAATTTGAAGGAATGAAAAATGAGATTATTAAAAGTCTTTTGTTTATTAATCCTACTCCTAACATCAACTACGTTTGCACAGGATGATTTATCGGAAATACTTAAAGCATATCCTGATTGGCAAACAAACTTTGATAAAAAAACAATTGATCTCGCTGAGCTAATGAGTGGTGGTCCACCCAAAGATGGAATCCCGGCTATCTTCATTCCAAAATTCGAAACACAAAGCGACGCCGCTAATTGGCTTGATGATAAAGAGCCAGTAATAACATTGGAAATTGAGGGAGAAGCAAAAGCATATCCATTATCTATACTGATCTGGCACGAAATTGCAAATGACAAAGTTGGCAATGTGCCGGTTGTTGTTTCATTCTGTCCACTCTGTTATAGTGCAATTGTTTATGATAGAAGAGTAAGTGGGGTGACACCGCTTTTTGGGGTATCGGGTCTTTTAAGAATGTCCGATCTTGTTATGTATGATAATGTTACCGAAAGTTTTTGGCAGCAGTTTACCGGCGAGGCAATTGTTGGTGATATGGTTGGTTCAAAATTAGATTTTATACCTGCGCAAATAATTTCGTTCAAACAATTTAAAGACGCTTACCCAAGCGGGGCTGTCTTATCTAAAGAGACTGGTTACGAAAGAGATTATGGAAGAAATCCTTACGTTGGTTATGATGATATAGACCAAAGCCCTTTCCTTTACAAGGAGGAAATAGATAACCGCCTTCCGCCAAACGAAAAAGTAATTGCAATTAAAAAGGGTGGGTTGATTAAAGCTTATCCCCATTCAATCACTTTAAAGGAAAGAGTTATAAATGATAAGATTGGTGAAAAGCATGTTGTAGTGTTTCATGGTGATGGTGCAGTCTCTGCTCTTGATGAAAGCAACATTTCAGATTCAAAAGTAGTCGGTTCCACAGGAGTGTTCAACCCTGTTGTAAATGGTAATGCTTTAACCTTTAAATATGAAGATGGATTCTTTATAGATAAGGAAACCGGGACCAAATGGGATATTACTGGCAATGTAATAGAGGGGGAATTAAGGGGAACTCAGCTTAAGAGAATTAACCATGGAGATTATTTTGCGTTTGCCTGGCTCGCATTCAAACCAGAGACTGAAATTTACTCCACTGATTGATAAAATAGTGTTTACATAAGTAGGAAGAATTTAAGTTTTAATTTGATTAAACTTGAACCACCTTAAATAGAAAGCGAGAACTTTGATGCAAAACAATCTTTTCCCCGATCTTCATTTAAATGATTGGAAAGAGACAAGAGATACGCTTCATAAGTACAGCCAGATGGTTGGCGCTATAAGAGAAACAATGTCCGACCCGCATCCACATTGGTGGCATATCAGCTTGCTTGTTAGTAAATGTGGATTAACGACTACCTCCATTAGGAAAACCAGAGACTCTGCAGATGACCAAACTTTTGAAGTATCGCTTGATCTTGAAAAGCATAAATTGAAAGTTGAGTCAAGCTTCCGTGAAGAAATGCAAATTGCCCTTACCGGGCAATCCTTAAGTGCTTTATGCGATGAAACCTGTGCTCTTCTAACAGATATTGGAGTTCACACTCCAATCGAAAAACCAAGCTTTATAGATGGCTCTCCAGGAAAATATATTCCGGAGAAAGTTGCAAATTATTGGAACGCACTGAAAGAGATCAACAGAATTATGAATA
>CAZPSY010000059.1:0-3451 GCA_964589295.1 uncultured Ignavibacteriaceae bacterium | reverse complement strand
TGCAAGGTGGAATACTGAAGGATTTTCCGGGGGTGTGTTGATGTATGAAACACTTTTAAAATCAGATAAACCGGAAGAGTTGCTGCTTAATTATTTCAGAACTTTTCAGAAAGCCGGTGCGGAATTAATGAAGTAAAAAATGGTTTTCGCACTTGCTTACTTAAGTATTCAGTATCCTTATCTGTAAATAAATTCATCCCCCGATAAAGCATGTAAATGTTGTTGCTGATTATTAACTGATTCCATTGTTAGTTAATTCACTGTCTATTTTATTCCTCACCATATGTATAAAGATATTATCCGGAGTGAAATACCTACAAGGCTAATTGCCATCAATCATATATATAAACCACCTATCTGTTATTTATGATTTTGCATTTGAGTTGTCTTCACCTCTCTGTATTTTTAAATGCTATGAATAAACAAAGAAAGGATAATTAAAATGAAAACCTTAATACTTTCTCTGTTGACAAGCTGCTTATTGGTTTTTTCTGCTTTAGGGCAAGACAAAACCGATGAAAAAAATGGACGATTGATCCGGAAACAGGGGATACCATATATACTGAAGCAGTGATAATTTCCTCCACCGAAGATATCACTCCTCGTACAAGTATGATTGTTATTAATCCGCTTAAATTCCTGTTGTTCTATAACCTTTCATATTTCCATAAAATAAGTGATCATACAGTAATTGGTGGTGGCATTCAAATGCCCACATTATCCGGGATAGATGGATTTGGAGTTAATGCAGAAGTGCGTTTTCATCCCAGTGGAAAAAATTTACGCGGTTTTTATTTTGCTCCAAATATTTCATATAACCATATAACCAGTGGAGATTTTTCTGCTTCGCCATTTTCTATAGGCGGATTGTTAGGATGGCAGTGGTTTCCGGGTGATCAATTTGCAATGGGTCTTGGAATTGGTGTTGATTATTACTTCGGATCGATATCAGATGAGAATGAAAACTTTGGAAGCTATGATGGCGCTGCACCATCACTTAGATTTGACATTGGTTATGCTTGGTAAGTTTGTTAATAACCAAACTCAATTAAAAAGGCGAGCCGTTATGCTCGCCTTTTATGTTTATAGAGTAACTAGGAAGCCAGATTTACAGTTCTCGTTTAAACTCAAACCCGTAGACTGCTAATTCTTCCATAAATGGTTTGTACAAATAGGGAAGTGTTGGAGGCATGTGTACACCTGTTTCTTTTATCTTTCCTTCTAAAATAAATTTGGCTGCTATTGCCGGCGGCAAACCAACTGCTTTTGCCATTGCAGAATCGCCATTCGGTTCTCCATCAGCTACCATTGTAGCTGTTCTGTGTTCCTGCTTGCCAGTAGGTAATTCTGCAAGAATATCTACATGAATAATTGTCATATCTGTTTCGCCAGGTGCGTAGGTAAGTTTCTCTAACAATAACTCTATAAACACATCCAGCTTTGAGCCGTTCTTTGTTTTAATCATTTCAGGTTCAAATATGCCAAGCCATTTTAGCCTCATCATAATATCAGACAAATGATCTACTCCCAGGTATTTTGCAAATTCATCTTCAAGTTTTTCGGTTGGTTTAGTATTTATTAAAAACGCAGCATAGTCTTTAAATGTTTTACCATTCCAATCTAATTTTTTTTCATCGTTCAGCAAGTCGAGTTTCCAGAAGGCGCGCATGTTATTACAATAGCCGGAGAAGCGGAGCAATCCCCTGTAAAAGCTAACATCTTCCGGTAAACCGTATGGTTTAACATACCTGGTTACATCTTTATTTGCGTAAGCTTCAAAAGTTCCAAGTCCCTTAATATCAACCATTTTGAAATTCTCGAAAAGCTTATCACCATCAACCGGGACAGGCTTTCCCTTTACAAGGTATTGTGCGGGAACTTGTGCCGCAAGGAAAACTCCTTTTGGTTCCCATGAAAACTTATATCCCATCGGGTTATTGTTAAATTTAAAAGATGGTAAGCCTGACCCATACGATTGAATTTCAATTACCTTTCCGCCATCGGTTTTAATATCATCAAGCAGCATTTGGGTAGCAAAATGATCCATTCCCGGATCTTCGCCTAGTTCGTTTAATATTAAAATTCCTCTTTCCTTCGCTTCGGCATCCAGTTCTTTAATTGGCGGTATTTCGTAAGAAGTGGAAATCATACTCTTCTGATGTTTTAGGCAAAGTTTTGCAACCATCACATGGTGTGCCTTTGGAATCATATTAATAACCAGACCATGATCTGCAATCAGTTTATCAAGTTTATCTTCTTCGTGGCTTGCCCAGGAAACTGCTGATGCCATGGATCTTCCGGCAATTATTTTTTCGGCTTTCGATACTGTTCTGGCACCCATGGTAACACTGTATCCGCATTTTTCAGTCAGGTATTCTACAATCGGCTTGGTAACATGACCGGCGCCTAATATTAATACTTTTTTCATTTTATATCCTTAAAGATGTTTTGGCTTGAATTGATAAATCCTTGAATTGTTGATAGCTAATATAATGAAATGGTGGAACTGATAAGGAGCGAGTGATATTTTAGACAGGTAAGTTTATTCTTTCCCGTTTTATAATTCTAAAAGTAAAATTGTTATCTCAAGCTAAAAACCTTCTTCGCAATCAACTTATTTAGCAATTTCTAAATAATGTATTATTGCTTAATTTTACTGAATTATAAAATCAAGAAACAGAGAGAATTATGATAAATTTGAAAACCAGGTTGCCTTTATTTTTCATTGTTGCCTGGGTGTTTTTATCAGCCACGCTGTTTGCTCAAACCGTAAAGATTAAACTTATTGAAACCAGCGATGTACACGGCGCAATCTTTCCCTACGACTTTCAAAATGACACTACACCAAACTCTTCCCTTGCGCAGGTTCATACTTATGTTAATCTTGAAAGAAGCAGAACTAACCAGGAAGTAATTCTACTTGATAACGGCGATATAATACAGGGAGATCCTGCAGTATATTACTACAATTATGAAGATACTGTTAGTAAACATCTATATGCCAATGTTATGAACTTTATGAATTATGATGTTGCAACAATAGGTAATCACGATATTGAAACTGGTCACCCGGTTTATGACAGGTTCAGGAAACAGTTAGACTTTCCCTGGTTAGCTGCTAACGCTGTTAACACAACTAACAACGAGCCATACTTTGAGCCATATTCAATTATAGAAAGAGAGGGGATTAAAATTGCGGTACTTGGTTTAATAACTCCTGCTATTCCAAATTGGCTGCCAGAGCATATCTGGGAAGGAATGGTATTTGAAGATATGATCGAATCTGCTGAAAAATGGGTTGCGATTATACGTGAGAAAGAAAATCCTGATCTGCTAATAGGACTTTTTCATTCCGGGGTAGAATATACTTACGGCAATGTATCGTCCGATACTTACAAAAATGAAAATGCTTCTCAGCTTGTTGCAGAAAAAGTCCCGGGTTTTGATGTTG
>CAZPSY010000058.1:0-9215 GCA_964589295.1 uncultured Ignavibacteriaceae bacterium | reverse complement strand
TAAATATGTGTGCTCTGCCCGAAGAATACCTCCGCGGCTTCCATAATTGTTTCAGATAAAGTTGGATGAGGATGAATAGTTAATTTTAGATCAGTTACATTTGCTCCCATTTCAATTGCAAGCACACCTTCTGCAATTAATTCCCCTGCACCAGAACCACAAATACCAACACCTAATATTCTTTCAGTATCAGGATCGATAATCAATTTTGTTACCCCATCACTTCTATCTAAAGTGGTTGCCCTGCCGGACGCGGCCCATTGAAATTTAGCTACTTCAATCTTCACATTTTCTTTTTTTGCCTGCGTTTCTGTTAAACCAGCCCACGCAATTTCAGGATCGGTGAAAACAACTGCAGGAATTGCCATAGGTTCAAATGCTACTTTGTTTCCAGCAATAACTTCAACCGCAACTCTTCCCTCATGTGAAGCTTTGTGAGCGAGCATTGGTTCTCCAACAATATCACCGATTGCATAAATATCCGGGTCATCAGTTTTCATCTGTTCGTTTACTTTTATCCAACCACTATCACCTACTATAACTTTAGTATTTTCTAATCCCAGACCTGAGGTATCGGGTTTTCTTCCAACAGACATCAATACATATTCATATTCATCATCTTTAACTTTTCCATCTTTATCTTCAATTTTTACTTTTAACCCGTTCTTAGTTTCTTTCATCTCAACAACTTTAGAATTTAACATCACATCCTCAAAAGAGGATTTAATTCTTTTTGAAAGATGTGCAACGAGGTCTTTATCAGCACCCGGCAGCAAACTATCCAGCATTTCTACCAGAGAAACCTTACTTCCGAGTGCACTATAAACCGAACCAAGCTCCAAACCTATATAACCTCCACCTATTACAAGTAAGTTCTTTGGAATTACCGGAAGCTCAAGGGCAGTTTTGGAATTTAATAATCGCTTACTCTTTATATCCAAAGATGGAATCGTGGCAACTCTTGATCCTGTGGCTATTATTATCTTTTCAAAAGTAAGTTCTTCAGTTTTGTCCTCGTATTTATCAACTTTTAAGGTTGATGAATTTACAAAGCTTGCTGTGCCTCGTATAAAATTTACTTTTCTTTGCTTCGATAGTACACCAAGTCCCCCAGTTAGTTTTTTAACGACACCATCTTTCCAATTTCTTAACTGATTAAGATTAATTTTGGGTTTACCAAATTCAATTCCCCAATTTTTTGCTTCCTCTGCTTCGTTTATGAGTTTTGCTACATGAAGTAATGCCTTCGAAGGAATACATCCACGGTACAAACAAACACCCCCGGGATTTTCTTCCTTATCAATTAATGTAACATCCATTCCCAAATCGGCCGCAAGAAACGCTGCAGCATAACCACCGGGACCAGCTCCTATTATTGCAATTCTTTTACTCATTTTCTTCTTTTCACAATATTTTTAATGGTTGTTCCAATGCTTCAACTATAAACCGTAAAAACCGAGCTGCATCTGCACCATCAATAATCCTGTGATCATACGAAAGTGAAAGGGGTAACATTAACCTTGGTTTAAATTCATTTTTTTCATTATATATTGGTTCGTAGCTTCCACGGGATACACCAAGTATTGCAACTTCTGGTGTATTAACAACAGGTGTAAATAAAGTTCCGCCTATTCCGCCAAGATTAGTGATTGTAAAACAACCGCCCTGCAAATCTTCAAGTGATATTTTCTTCTCTCTTGCTTTTTTGGCAAGCTCGCCCATTTCAACGGATAGTTCAATTAAATTCTTTTCATTAACATTCTTTATTACAGGTACCATCAATCCGTAATCTGTATCAACGGCAACTCCAATGTTAAAATATTTTTTATAAATTATCTCTTTCGAATCCATATCAATGCTGCTGTTAAATTGCGGGAATTCTTTTAACGTTGCAATAATAATTTTTAGCAGGATTGAAGTTATTGTTAGTTTGCCGCCAGCTTTTTCAACCTCAGGGTTATATTGCTTCCTGGATTTTTCCAGTTGAGTGATATCTGCTTTATCATGCTGAGTAACGTGTGGAATAGTAGCCCAGGCATAGCTGAGATGTTCAGCAGTTACTTTGCGAATCTTTGTCATTTCCACTTTTTCAATCGCACCGAACTTACTGAAATCAGGAAGTGTTTTTTGTTTTATTCCAATTCCTGTATCAGGTTTTCTCTCTGCGTGAAGTTTTTTAGAATGAGCTTTCACATCATCCATGGAAATTCTTCCACCAGGATCCGTTCCTTTCACTTCATTAATATCCACACCTATTTCACGAGCAATCCTTCTCACGGAGGGAGCCGCAGGCGCAGCGCCTTTTATCATCTCTGGTTGCGAATCAAATTCACCGGGTTTCAATTTAGCAACTTCACCTTTTGGGATAGCCGTAATTTTTTCCAACTTCGCAACTTCTTCCGTGTCTCTGTCGTGGATAGTCTCTTTAATTTTGGGAACAGGTGATGTGGTTGTTTTAACTTTTATCAGCACATCTCCAACTTTGGAAGTTTCATTCACCTCAGCCAATACTTCAACAATTTCTCCTTCAACAGAAGACGGAACTTCAACGGTTGCTTTATCAGTTTCTATTTCTATAATTCCCTGGTCTATTTGAATGTAATCACCTGCCTTTACAAGAACAGCAATCACATCTGCCGATTCAATATTTTCACCTAATTCGGGTAACTTAATTTCAACAATCTCGCTTTTACCTTTTCCGATTATAACTTTTTCTTCAACTACTTTTTGTTTTGATTTTTTAGATTTGTTTTCTTTTACTACAACTTCTGCTTCTGTCTTTTGTCCTTCAGTTTCATCTATCTTAAGAATAACCTGATTAACTTTAACTGAATCACCTTCTTTAACTAATACTTCTGTTATTTTTCCTGTTACATTTGATGGAACTTCAACAGTAGCTTTATCAGTTTCTATTTCAATTACAGACTGGTCCTTCTCAATAGTATCACCTGCTTTTACCAGAACCGCAATTACATCTGCAGATTCTATATTTTCACCTAATTCAGGTAACTTAAATTCTGTTGCCATTATGAACCTTATTTCTTTACGAAACTATTGGATTGGGTTTATCTGATTTAATGTTTAGTTGTTTTTTTGCTTTCTCAAGAATCTCTGTTTTTACCTTCCCGGCTTTTGCCAAAGCACCGAGTGTTGCATACACAATGTGCCGGTGATCAACTTCAAAGAAATCTCTTAGCGCTTCGCGAGATTCACTTCTTCCAAATCCATCGGTACCAAGAGAAGTTAAATGACCCGGAATCCATTTTGCAATTGAATCCGGTAATGCTTTTACATAATCCGAAGCCGCAACAAAAACGCCTTCTTCATCTTTTAGTATTTGAGAAATATATGCTACTTTTTGTTTCTTGGTAGGATTAAGCATATTCCATCTTTCAACATCAAGTGCATCTCTGCGCAATTCTTTATAGCTGGTAACACTCCATACATCTGCCGAAACATTGTAATCTTTCTTAAGGATTTCCTGCGCTTTCAATACTTCATTTAATATTGTACCACTGCCAAACAGTTGTGCTCTATTTTTTGAGTTCTTTTTTAGTGAAGCTTTGTACTTATATATTCCTTTAATAATTCCATCCTTCACTCCTTCCGGCATTGGAGGCATAGCGTAGTTTTCATTCATAACTGTAATGTAAAAGAATTCATTTCTCTGCTCTTCATACATTCGTTTTATTCCTTCGCGGATAAGAACTGCAAGTTCATAAGCAAATGCAGGATCGTAGGCACATAGATTTGGAACAGTATAAGCAAGCAAGTGACTATGTCCATCCTGATGCTGCAGACCTTCGCCGTTAAGTGTAGTTCTTCCTGCTGTACCGCCAATCATAAATCCTTTTGCACCAATATCGCCGGCTGCCCATGCAAGATCTCCAATACGTTGCAAACCAAACATTGAGTAATAAATGAAAAACGGAATCATATTAATTCCATGTGAAGAATGTGCCGTTCCTGCAGCAATAAATGAAGACATTGAACCTGCTTCTGTAATTCCTTCCTCAAGTATTTGTCCGTTTTTAGCTTCTTTATAATAAAGAAGACTATCGGCATCAACTGGTTCATAAAGCTGCCCAGAATGCGCATAGATTCCAACCTGCCTAAAAAGAGATTCCATTCCAAATGTGCGCGCCTCATCGGGAACAATTGGAACAATCAGTTTTCCGATTTCTTTATCTTTAAGAAGCTTTGCAAGCATTCTAACAAAAACCATAGTTGTAGAAACTTCTCTTCCTTCAGTTCCTTTGTAGAATTCTTCAAAAACAGATTCATCAGGAGTTTTAATTGGCTTTAAATCTATTTTTCTTGAAGGAACAAATCCACCTAAAGCCTTTCGCCTTTCTTTAAGATATTTTATTTCTTCACTATTTTCATCCGGCTGGTAAAAAGGATCGTTTGATATTTGCTCATCCGATATTGGTATGCCAAACCTTGCGCGGAACTCTTTCATCTCATTTTCATTTAACTTTTTCTGCTGATGGGTTATGTTTTTACCTTCCCCACTTTCTCCTAAACCGTAACCCTTTATTGTTTTTGCAAGTATTACTGTTGGTGCTCCTTGGTGATGAACAGCAGAATTAAAAGCAGCATAAACTTTTGCAGGATCGTGCCCACCTCTTCTCATTTTTTTAAGTTGTTCATCCGTCATATTACTTACCATCATACGCAAATCGTCATCTACTCCAAAAAAATGATCCCGGATATATGCACCACTTTCAACAATGTATTTTTGGTATTGCCCATCCACCACTTCGCCCATTCTTTTTATAAGTTTTCCATCCTTATCTTTATTGAGCAGCGGGTCCCAATCATCACCCCAAATTAGTTTAATTACATTCCATCCTGCACCACGGAATATTGCTTCCAGTTCTTGTATAATTTTACCGTTTCCGCGAACAGGTCCATCCAATCTCTGAAGGTTGCAGTTTATAACAAAGATTAAATTATCCAGTTTTTCACGGGAAGCGAGCGTAATTGCACCGAGTGCTTCAGGTTCATCAGTTTCGCCATCACCAAGAAATGCCCAAACCTTTCCACCATTATCTTCTTTTAATCCTCTGTCTTCCAGGTACCTGTTAAACCTTGCCTGGTAAATTGCCATAATTGGTCCAAGTCCCATCGAGACGGTTGGGAATTCCCAGAAATCTGGCATGAGCCATGGGTGAGGATATGAGGAAAGCCCTCCTTTGGGATTAAGTTCTCTGCGGAAGCCCTTCATTTGATCTTTAGTAATTCTCCCTTCAAGAAATGCCCGTGCATAAATACCTGGTGAGGCGTGACCCTGAAAGTAAACCTGGTCGCCGTCATATCCTTTGCCTTTTCCTTTAAAAAAATGATTAAATCCAATTTCATAAAGTGTGGCTGCGCTTGCATAAGTTGAGATGTGTCCGCCTATTCCTTCTTCCTGCATGTTAGCATTTACTACCATTGCCATTGCATTCCAGCGGATTAAACTTTTAATCCTTCTTTCGATTTCCCTGTTTCCTGGGAATGGAAGCTGCTGTTCTCTTGGAATTGTATTAATGTAAGGTGTATTAGCAGAAAAAGGAATATGAATACCTGCTTTGTGTGCTCTTATTTGTAATTGTTGAAGAAGCTCAACAACTCTATCAGGTCCACCATGCTGTAAAACATAATCGAGCGAATAAAGCCATTCACTGGTTTCAATTTCTTCAATTTCGGGATTTCTGTTCTCATCCTTAGCCATAAAATTAATTTTCCTTCGTTTTCAAAAATTCTATTCGTTAAAATAAATTAAATACTTATTAAAAAGCGTGTTTCCGTTTTTAGTTGCTATTTTACCAGGATATTTTATTTTCTTCTCGTTTTTAGATGAACTTCTATATTTCTCCATCTGAAAGAATTCAGCTTATTTTAAGCAGACACGGAATGTTTTCAGCACAAAAATGGAAAGTGCAGTTCTTAATCGAATTGATCAATTGAATATGAATCAATATGCGGCTACTTAAACACACACCTCAAAGTTCAATGCCGAATTTATAATAAATTTGAGGCATCTCAAAGTGAAAAAACCTATGAGAGTGATGAAAAACACTTAATTAATGTTAGGTTAATAGAATATTAACTTATAATTATCATCTAACAATCCTATACTTGCCAATCCAGTATCCCCAGGCAATTATAAGCCATTGAGATAATCCAACATACCCAATTGCATCAACAGATTCAGGCGGAGGACCAAGCAGATTCATAACATAGATAAGAATTAAAAAGATGATCAGTGACCAGAAAGCATAGATGCCGGTTTTGTTTTTTGCTTTTGTTGTTTTGATGAAAAGGTAAACGCCAAAAATAAAAATTCCGCCTTCAATTAATATTGTAGCAATTACAGAATTCCATATTCCTAATCCTACCATCGGAGAATTACTTCCTATAAGTAAAGGAAGATCAGGGCGATGGGTAATAAAATCAAGTATCCAATGACTTAGTACGAGAACTCCAAGCCAAACTGAAGTTTTTAAATCTTTTTTAATTAAGAAATAAATCGATCCAAAAATAAGAGCCCAAATGAGAACTGCAATCAAACTGTGTGAATAAGGGTAAAGTACAAAATCGAATGGTGTGAATGCAGTATTGCCGGGATCGATTTTGACCTGCTCAATTCCAAAAATCAGAAACAATGGCCAGAGGAGATCAATAAACTGTGAAGCAAAAAACAATGTACCAAGCGAAGTTTTTTTTGCAACTTTCTTTGCTGCAAGCCCGACACCAAAATGCCCTATAAACATTCGATCTCTCCTAAAATAAAATTAAATGAATAGCTTAACTATTATGCAGGTAGAGATAATTCCTTAATCCAGGGCGCCGTGCTTTTTTAATAACCTTACAATTTCTTCGTATTTTTCCTGCCGTGCAAGAGCAAGAGCAGTTTGTCCTTCATCCGAAGTATGATTTACATTTGCACCATTAAGGATTAAGTATTCAACAAGATCTTTATCTCCATTAACTGTTGCGAACAGAAGTGCTGTCCAGCCAGCAGCATATCCACTGGAGAGGGTTGAGTTTACATTAGCTCCATTTGATTTTAGATAAGCCAGCATCTCAGTTGATACCTTACCGGAAAGATTTCCTAAAACTGCTTGTATGAAAGCATTCAGGCCATCATCAGCTTTTGCTTTTACATCTGCGCCGTTTTCAACAAGCAGCTGCGTTGATAGCAAAGAATTACCAGCCGCCCAAATCACCGGTGTTTTTCCGTCTTTACCTTTAAAGTTAACATCCGCTCCGCTCGAAATAAGAAGTGATACAATTTCTTCGTATCCTCTATAACTGCAGGCAATAAAAAGTACCGTTGATGAATAATCTTCGGGAGTTGCATTTATATCAACCCCGGCACCAAGCAGTTCATTTATTTTTATCATATCTTTATTGTAAACAGCGTTTGCAAGCAGATCAAAATCCTGGGCTGTAATTGTTAACTGAAATAGTAGTACAAGTAAAATGACAAAATTGGTAATATTTTTCATTGTAAATCTCACAAATATTAGGTTACATATTTATTAAATATAAAAGTAATTCAATATCAGGTTATTATCAACAAAATAAAAAAGAGTTACCACAAATATGGTAACTCTTTTATAAAATGGAATGAATGAAAATTATTATATAATTTTCTTCTCTTTCAATACTGTTTCAACAGTAATGGCCCCAATTTCCTGCAGATCGTATTTAACTCTTGTGTGAGGTTTGTTAATCTTAATGTATCTAGTTAGATCGATTGGTGTACCAATAACAACCGAATCGCACTTAGTTTTGTTTATTGTTGTTTCAAGATCTTTCATCTGCTCTTCACCATAACCCATTGCAGGAAGAAGTACCCCAATATCAGGATATTTCTTAAACGTATCGGTTATTGATCTCACTGTATAGGGTCGGGGATCAACAATCTCTTTTGCGCCTAGTTTTTGTGCAGCAACTGTTCCAGCACCATACTGCATTCCACCATGAGTTAAAGTTGGTCCGTCTTCAACCACAAGTACTCTCTTACCCCTGATAACATTAGGTTTATCAACTGTAACTGGAGAAGCGGCTTCAATTATTGTAGCACCAGGATTAACTAATTTTATATTTTCTATTACATCAAGAACATCATCAGCATTTGCAGTATCAATTTTATTGATGATAGCAGCATCAGCCATTCTTAGAGAAGTGTTGCCCGGATAGTAGTATAATTCGTGTCCCGGTCTGTGTGGATCTACAACTGTAAAGGTTACATCAGATTTGTAAAAGGAGAAATCGTTGTTTCCACCATCCCATAAAATTACATCAGCTTCTTTTTCTGCTTCTCTTAATATTGCTTCGTAATCTACCCCGGCATAAATAATTCCGCCGCGCGCAATATGCGGTTCATACTCCTCAATTTCTTCTATTGTACAATCATGTTTTTTAAGATCGGAATACTCTGCAAATCGTTGAACTTTTTGTTTTACAAGATTTCCATAAGGCATTGGATGACGGATGGCAACTACTTTTTTACCAGCGTTGTTAAGAACCTCTACAATTCTTCTGGAAGTTTGCGATTTTCCACAGCCTGTTCTCACTGCTAAAACTGCTACAACAGGTTTTTTACTTTTTACCTGAGTTTCCGCGGCACCAAGCAACCTGAATGAAATTCCTGCAGCATTAACTATCGAAGCTTTAGTCATCACATAATCAAACGGAACATCGGAATAAGAAAAAACAACTTCATCTACGTTCAATTTTTGTATTAAATTTTCAAGTTCGCTCTCATCATAAATCTTTATCCCTTTTGGGTAAAGCTTACCGGCAAGCTGTTTAGGGTAAACTCTGCCGTCAATATCCGGAATTTGTGTTGCTGTAAATGCTACAACATTGTAATGTTTATTATTCCTGAAAAACACGTTAAAGTTATGAAAATCGCGCCCGGCGGCGCCCATTATTAAAACATTCTTACGAGCCATAAATATCTCCTTTGGTTCGGGGTGTTACTAAAATTTTCAAAAAATCACCAACAAATTTAATAGTTTCGGATGAGAAATACTTGTAATTTCAGAAGTCAACCCGTCTTGCAGAAGTCAAGCTAGGGTGGAAAATCAAGAGTCAGTAGAAAATTTTGCTTCAAATTTCTACCATCCAACATCAAATATCCAGAATCAAGCATCCAGTATCAGAACTGCATTTTACATAAATTATCTACTTTTGGATGAGTAATTAAGTTTTTT
>CAZPSY010000057.1:0-9479 GCA_964589295.1 uncultured Ignavibacteriaceae bacterium | reverse complement strand
TTAGAACAGATTAAATCGAAGATTACCTGGAATACTGTTGATGAACTCAAAAATAAAATGGATTTACAACATCAATTCATACTGATCGATGTGAGAACTGAAAAAGAGTATTTAGCAGGTCATATCGAAAACGCCACCTGGTTACCCCGCGGTTTTTTGGAATTTAAGATTCAAAAATTAATAAGTGATCCGGAAACTGAAATTATTGTTTATTGCAAAAGGGGAAGCAGAAGTGCTTTATCTGCTCATACATTAATAGAAATGGGATATAAGAATGTTTTGAATTTAGAAGGCGGATTTGAAGAATGGGTAGGTAAAAGAAACAGCATTTTTAATTTACACGGCGAACTGGAAGTAATCAATTTTGAGAAGGAGGAGGAAAGGTAGAACTCTATATTAACAGCTACTCGTGAATGATTTTAATTAGTTTTTCTTTTTATGATGATTCACGAATTTATTTATTTGCTGCAATTCTTTTCATCAAAAACAAATAAGTCACGAATGCAACTGCAAAACCAACGAACCAGGCGTAATCGTATAAGAAACTAACTTCAGGAACTATCAAACCAATTAATGCAGCCAACACTCCTGCAAAAAGTGCGTAAATAGCTTTTAGATTAAAGCCCTTTTTGTAAGTATAATCACCTTTAGGATCGTAGAGATCTTTCGCGTTTAGTTTTCTTTTCCTGATGATAAAATAATCGCAAATTAAAATTCCGGCAATAGGACCAAGAAAACTTGAGTAGCCAATAAGCCAGCCAAAAATATATGAGCTGTAATCTGAAAGAAGTTTCCACGGCATCATCATAATACCTAAAACTGCAGTCATCAATCCGCCTTTAACAAAATTAATATGCTTTGGTGAAAGGTTTGCAAAATCGTTTGCAGGAGACACCACATTTGCTGCAATGTTTGTAGTAAGCGTTGCAATTATAAGAGACACTAAAGATATCGCCACAACTATTGGATTTTCAAACTTTGAAAGCAGGATAACTGGATCCCAGATTGCTTCACCGTAAATAATAACTGTAGCTGATGTAACTGCAATTCCTATGAACGAAAAAATTATCATTGAAGGTGGGAGACCAATGGCTTGACCAAGCATTTGAGATCTTTGGCTTTTAGCAAATCTTGTAAAATCAGGAATGTTAAGAGAAAGCGTTGCCCAGAAACCTACCATTCCGGTTAACGCTGGTATAAAAAATTTCCAAAATTCTCCGCTGGTTGTAAACTTACTTGGCTGATCTAAAATTGGCCCAAAGCCGCCTGCATTTACATAAGCCCAGATGAGCAAACCGAATCCAACGAGAAGTAAAAACGGTGCGCCAAAAGATTCAAGCCATTTTATCGATTCAATTCCTTTAACAATAAAATAAACATTCATTGCCCAGAAAATCATAAAACTAATTGCTGGTCCAAATGAGAATAGTGCCCATTCCGGTGAGATGATAATGATTAAAGAATTAAAGGCCTGTCCGCCAATCCATGTTTGAATGCCAAACCAGCCGCATGCAACAATAGCACGAAGCAGTGCCGGAATGTTTGAACCTATTGTTCCGAAAGATGCTCTTGCCAGAACAGGGAAGGGGATTCCGTATTTTGTTCCAGCATGTGCATTTAAAATCATAGGAATCAAAACGATAATATTTCCAAGACCTATTGTTAACATTGCCTGCCACCAGTTCATTCCTCCTGCTATCAATCCGCTTGCAAGCATGTAAGTTGGAATACATACACTCATACCAACCCAAAGAGCTGCAATGTTATAAGTTCCCCAGCTACGTTGAGAATTTTTTGTTGGAGCAAGATCAGCATTAATTAATTGCCGATCTTCTATTTGCGAAACATCAGTTTCAATAAGTTCGGTATCTATGAGTTTATCCAATAGTCGTTGATTGTTTGTTACTGTTGTTATTCGAAAATGTCATTCTGTAAGAATCTTTTTTCTACTAATGCAATCGTTTACAGTTTAATTAACAGGATTCCTTCTGAATGACAAATCTGATTATCTTTTCTGTCATTCAGCCTGCCTGTCCGGTTGGCAGGTAGGAATCTTTTTAAATAGAATTAGTTACTTTAAACTGTTAGGAAATTCCACTTAGGATTCTTATTGCGGATCAGCTCTTCTTTCTTTTCCCGGCTCAAATTTTTTATTTCTTTTTCTCTAAATATTGCTTGATTTATATCAGTGAAATATTCATAATAGAGTAATTTATAACAGTAGTACTTCCCGGCGAAATTCTTTTTACTTCCACGATTTTTATAATGTTCTAGTAATCTTCTGGACAGATCATTAGTTACGCCTGTATATAGAACTGTTTTACCTGGGTTAGTTGTTATGTAAACGAAATAATTTCCTTTTTGCATTTTCTGTTTCTTTAACAGGATTCCTTCTGAATGACAAATAAGGAATAAAAATCACTTCCACGCACTTCCGTAAGCATCACGTTTAACAAAATTTCCTCTACCAGCAGAACCTAAGAATTTATTATCCTGTACAATAACATCTCCACGGGAAAGAACTGTTTCAGCAGTACCTTTTATTTTCATTCCTTCAAACATTGAGTAATCAACATTCATATGATGTGTTTTTGCAGAGATTGTATGTTCTTTGTTTGGATCCCAGATCACGATATCTGCCTCAGAATCAACAGCTATAGTGCCTTTACGTGGATACATTCCGAATATTTTTGCGGGATTTGTAGAAATAATTTCAACCCACCTGTTTACAGAAAATCTTCCTTCGTTCACACCTCCCTGGAATGTAAGATGCAAACGATTTTCAAGCCCGGGTCCGCCATTTGGAATTTTAGTAAAATCATCTTTACCAAGTTCCTTCTGTCCTTTAAAATTAAACGGGCAGTGATCAGTTGAGACAACCTGCAAATCATTATTCTGCAGTCCCTCCCAAAGTTTATCCTGGTGCCACTTTTCTCTAACAGGGGGAGAGAAGACATACTTGGCACCTTCAAATCCTGGTTTGCTAATGTCATCTAAGGAGAGGTAAAGATATTGCGGACAAGTCTCCGCATATGCTGGCAGCTTGGCATTACGCGCATCAGTAACTTTTGTTAGCGCATCGTTGCAAGTTAAATGCACTATGTAAACCGGCGTTCCTGCCATCTCAGCCAGCGCAATAGCTCTATTTGTTGATTCACCTTCCGCCGCTGCGGGACGGCTAAGTGCGTGATATTTTGGAGCAAGATTTCCGGCTGCTACAGTTTGTTCAACTATTAGGTCGATTACCTGCCCATTTTCTGCGTGCATACAAATTAAGGCGCCGTTCTTTTTGGATTGCTGCATTGCTTTGTAAATGGTTGCATCATCAACCATTAAAACACCAGGATAAGCTAAGAACAACTTAAAACTTGTTACACCTTTTTTTACCATCTCATCCATTTCACTTAATCGTTCATCTGGGAGATCGGTTATTATCATATGAAATCCATAATCAATAGTTGCTTTACCCTTTGCCTTTGCCATCCATGTTTCAAGTCCTTCACGCATGCTTCCGCCTTTTGGCTGAATCGCAAAATCGATTAATGAAGTTGTTCCGCCAAATGCAGCGGCTTTCGTACCCGTTTCAAAATCATCGCTCGAGGTTGTTCCACCGAAAGGCATATCAAGATGAGTATGCACATCTATACCACCGGGAATTACGTATTTTCCTTTTGCATCAATTATTTTATCAGCTTGATTTTTTAAATTCTCACCAATGAGCGTTACTTTTTCTTTTTCGATGTAGATGTCTGCTATATAATCTTGTTCAGCAGTAATGATTCGCCCGTTTTTTATTAATATTGACATAACTTCACCATGGTTTGTTATTCTAAAACTTTCTATTGCAATGCTGAAATTTGTTCAGCATCTTTATTGTATTACAGATTTTTAATGTATTTCAATTCCATGTTTCTTCTGAAATTCAGCGAGATTTTCCCAACTAAGTTCTTTCCCTTCTTTTTTAAAATCTTCTGTTAATTCATTCCAGGTTTTAGATTTAGTTTGATTATCAACTCTAACCATCGATATACAGCCCTCAACGGGACAAACCAAGGCACACAAACTGCAGCCAACACAGTCTTCTTCCCTCACTACTGTTTCATTATGCTCATTAACTGGAGTTAAATCAATACACTGATGTGCACCATCTTCGCAGGAAATATAACACAAGTTACAATGGATACATTTTTCCTGATCAATCCTCGCAACAGTTTTATGCAGAAGATCAAAATTTCCAAAATCTTCGATTTGCTCAATAGCTTTGCCTCTTATCTCCTCAATCGTTTTAAATCCTTTTGATTCCATCCAGTTGGTCAATCCTTCAACGAGATCATCAATAATTCTAAAACCGTAATGCATAACCGCTGTACAAATTTGCACGCTTGTTGAACCAAGCAAAATAAATTCCAAAGCATCTCTCCATGTGCTAATACCACCAACGCCTGAGATGGGAAGATTTATTTCGGGATCTTTTGCCACCTGCGAAACATGATGAAGTGCAATCGGTTTTACTGCTGGTCCTGCAAAACCTCCATGGCTGCTTTTACCAGCTATTGTTGGCTGAATTTTTATTGTATCAAGATCGATACCCATAATACTGTTAATGGTATTTATCAAAGAAATTCCTGAAGCGTTTGCAGCTTTAGCCGCGCGCGCAGGGAAACGTATGTCTGCAACATTTGGTGTGAGTTTTACAAGAACAGGAATTGTTGAAACTTCTGTAACCCACTCGGTTATCATTTTGCAATATTCAGGCACTTGCCCAACTGCTGCGCCCATCCCTCTTTC
Organism: uncultured Ignavibacteriaceae bacterium; assembly: GCA_964589295.1. Lineage (GTDB taxonomy): Bacteria > Bacteroidota > Ignavibacteria > Ignavibacteriales > Ignavibacteriaceae > JAZGGS01. Next base: position 4,691 of record CAZPSY010000057.1, on the reverse strand, counting down.
ACTCATTCCATGCGGACAGCCGTAGTTTAATTCAATTCCATCCGCGCCAGTATCAATAGTTCGCTTAACTATATCTTGCCAGGTTTCTTTTTTTGATTCTACCATTATTGAAACTACAACAGCACGGTCAGGCCATAATTTTTTTGTTTCGGCAATTTCTTTAAAGTTTGTTTCAATATTTCTATCGCTTATAAGCTCTACATTATTTAACCCCACAAGTTTTTCACCGTTCAGATCCATCCCGCCGTACCTGTTGCAAACATTCATTACAGGTTCGCCGATAGTTTTCCATACCGTGCCACCCCATCCCTGCTCAAATGCTTTGCAGTTCTGGTATGCACTATTTGAAGGGGGAGCAGAAGCCAGCCAAAATGGATTTGGTGATTTTATTCCACCGCAGTTTATAGATAGATCAACCATACAATGCCTCAGTTAAATATGTTCTCTCATTATCATAACTTAAGATACGTGCTTGTCATTCTGTAAGAATCTTTTTGAACTATTTTAATTTCTTTAGACAACCAGAAAATTCCATTTGGGATATTTCTCACTGGTATTCCCTGTTATGTTAATAGGATTCCTGCTGAATTACATCTTGTTTTATGTATTTTCTTTATTAAGAAATTTATCGATACCGTGTGCTGCTTGCTTACCATCGTAAGCAGCATTTACAACTTCTTTACCACCGTTTATGCAATCCCCACCTGCAAACACTTTTGGATTGCCTGTTTGGAAAGTTTCGGTATTAACATTAATACATCCATTTTCTATTTTAAGATTAGGAAGAGACTTAAGAAAATCAGCACGCGCATTTTGTCCTAATGCTGTAATTATCATATCAACTTGAATTTCAAATTCAGATCCTGGAATAGGTTTGGGTTTGCATCTTCCATCAGTTCCTGCTTCGCCTAATTCCATTTTTATGCATTTAATTTTTTCAACATAGTCATCTCCAATTATTTCTATGGGAGAAGTTAAAAAGTGAAAAACAATTCCATCATTTTTTGCAAGGCGATATTCAAAATCATTCGCAGGCATTTCTTTTTCTGATCTTCTATAAATTATCATTACTTCTTCGGCACCAAGCCGCTTAGCTTCAGTAGCAGCATCAATAGCAGTATTACCTGCACCAATAATTGCAACACGATTTCCAACATCAACGGAGCTCCAATTTTCTCTTTTAACATTCTCAATAAACTCGAGGGCTCCATTAACTCCGGTAAGATTTTCACCTGGTATGTTTAGTGAAGGGCTTTCTCCTAAACCAATTCCAATAAAAATTGCATCGTGTTTATCTTCTAATTCTGTTATTGTTAAATCTTTCCCGATTGTTACCTCAGTTTGAATACTCACACCAAACTGTTTAACAAGTTCAACTTCTTTTAAACTATCCTCTTTACTCATTTTGTAGGGGGCAATTCCCCAAGTGTTTAATCCACCAGGAATTTTGTTCGATTCATAAATTTGAACATCATAACCAAGTAGAGATAATTCAGCTCCGCAAGCTAGTCCAGCAGGACCAGATCCAATTATACCAACGGATTTTCCGTTTTTATTTTTAGCATTAAATAATTTTGGCGAACCAGATTCAAAATATTGATCTATTGCAAATCGTTGTAATCGTCCTATCTCTATAGGTTTTTCATCATTTTCATTTAATACACATGCTCCTTCGCAAAGGTCTTCTACCGGGCACGCCTTTGCACACGTTAGTGGGACCCAGTTCGATTCAAATATTGTTTTAGCAGAGCCTAGAAGATTTCCTGTTGAGATCTTTTTAATGAAGGTTGGGATATCTATATGTGTTGGGCAAGCTTTTGTACAAGGGGAATCATAACAAAATAAACATCTGTTAGCTTCTACAACAGCAGAATTATTTGTAAAAGCAGAAGTTAATTCCTCAAAGTTTTTTTTGTATTCTTCTTCTGAAAGTTTTGGAGCTAAATTCATTTATAGAGTTTATTCCCATTAAATTTTTTATTGCAGTACTGACATTCAGGAAGAATCTTTTTTAGATAATTTTTCAATATGTTTAACAGGATTCCTTCTGAATGACAAATGGTTCTTTTATTCAGTTTAAAGCATTTTGGTTTATTACGTAACTCTTAATTGTTGAAATCATATAATCACTTAACATCTCCCTAATGAAGCATCCATTGCTTTGATAAAATCATCAACTTCACTTTTTGTTACCGTAAGCGGTGGAGAGATGCGAACTACATTACCGTATAAACCACCTTTTCCTATTAGAACTTTTTCCTTTTTCATTTCTTCAAATAATTTTCCCACTAGCTCTCCATCAGGCACTTTATTATCTTTCACGAATTCGCATGCCTGCATTAAGCCCAATCCTCTAACATCACCTATTGAAGTGTATTTTTTCTGTAAGTCTTCTAATCCTTCTCTAAGATAATTTCCAACTTCTTCAGAATTTTGTGCGAGGTTTTCTTCTTCCATAAATTCAATAGTTGCAAGTGCAGCAGCCATAGAAACCGGGTTGCCGCCGAACGTAGAGATTGTTAGGCCGGTAAAGCTGTCAGCAATTTCAGCTTTAGCAATTGTAACTCCAACAGGAACTCCATTTGCTATTCCCTTTGCAACAGTTAGAATATCGGGCTCAACATTATAGTGTTCAATTCCAAACATTTTTTTACCAGTGCGTCCAAATCCGGTTTGTACTTCATCACTAATAAAAACTCCCCCATATTTTTTTATTATCGGAACAGCAACTTCAAAATATTCTTTGGGCGGAGTAATAAAACCGCCGACACCTTGTATTGGCTCGGCTAAAAATCCTGCAATACTGCCGGATGTTGTTGTCATTATCAATTCTTCAATATCACGTGCACACTTCATATCGCAGCCGGGATATTCCAGCGAAAATGGACACCTGTAACAGTAAGGACTTACAGCATGTTTAATTCCTGCAATATATGTTCCGCCATGCCGCCATGGCGCATGTCCAGTCATACTCATTGCTAGCAATGAACGACCGCTGTAACTGTGCCGTAACACTATAAGTTCCTGGTTGCCGGTAAAGTGTTTTGCTAAAAATACTGCTGTCTCATCCGCTTCTGTTCCGCTGCTTGTAAAATAGGATTTCTTTAATTCTCCGGGTGTTATTTCAGCAAGTTTTTCTGCTAACTTTACAATGTTTTCAGTAGGGTAAAGCGTGGATGTATGTTGAAGCTTATTAACCTGCTCGGAAATTTTTTCATTTACTTTTGGATTGCAGTGCCCTATGCTAACTGTTAAAATCCCACCGAAGAAATCGAGATATTTTTCTCCTTCCGGAGTGTAAACATACATCCCTTCACCTCTATCAATTGGAAGTGGATCCTTGTAGTAATTTGCTACGCTTGGGAATAAATATTCCTTATGTTTTTCATTAATTTCTTTTGAAGATAATTTTTGTGAATTACTCATATCTAATTTCCTTAATGTTATTTTACTTTCTTACTAAATCCCTATAAGCTTCCGGGCGGCGATCGCGGAAAAACTGCCAAACATTTCTAACTTCTTTAATCTCATCCAGGTTGAGATCCGCAACAACAAGTTCATCCTTATCACGACTTGCCTGTGCGATAATTTTTCCACGAGGAGAACAGAAATAACTGCTGCCATAAAACTCGCCAATGTTCCAGGGGGCTTCCGTCCCAACCCTGTTTATTGCTCCAACAAAGTAACCGTTAGCAACAGCGTGAGCCGGTTGCTCAAGTTCCCACAAATATTCTGATAATCCTGCAACAGTTGCAGAGGGATTAAATAATATTTCTGCACCATTTAAACCAAGAGCTCGCGCTCCCTCTGGGAAGTGACGATCATAACAAATATAAACTCCAATATCTGCATAAGCAGTTTTGAAAACCGGGAAACCGAGATTACCAGGTTTGAAGTAAAACTTTTCCCAGAAGCCCGGGTCGCAGTGGGGGATGTGATGCTTACGATACTTTCCTAAATATTTTCCATCGGCATCAATAATAGCTGCTGTGTTGTAATAGATTCCTGCTATTTCCTCTTCGTAAACAGGAACAATTATAACCATATTATATTTTTTCGCAATCTCCTGCATCAATTTTATTGTAGGTCCATCAGGTACTTTTTCTACCATCTGGTACCATTTTGTTTTTTGCTCCGCGCAAAAGTACGGGCCATAAAAAAGCTCCTGCAAACATAGAATTTGTACGTTCTCTTTAGCAGCATCCTCAATCATTTTAAGATGCTTATCTATCATTGCCTGCTTAATTTTTTCAATCGGCTCTTCAGCGGATCCTGCAAGTGTTGCCTGGATTAATCCTCCCCGTACTATTTTGCTCATTGTATCTCCATTTCAATTTGAATATTTGTTTTCTCTTTTGTCATTCTGAGCCCGGTTTACCGGACGAAGAATCTATTCGTGAGATAGTAAAAAAGATTCTTCACTTCGCTGCACTTCGTTCAGAATGACAATACAATTAATACTTTTTGCTTTAACTCATCCAATTAATTTGTGATTCGGGATTCCATTTGGTTGTTATCTTTTTTTGCTTAGACCAGAATCCAATTGAACTCTTGCCGGTTATATCTCCAACACCGAACCGTGAATCATTCCAGCCGCCAAACGAAAATGGCTCCCTGGGAACGGGCACACCTATGTTTACTCCAATCATTCCAGCACTTGCACGATCTGATACATACCTTGCCAGCCCGCC
>CAZPSY010000056.1:0-9610 GCA_964589295.1 uncultured Ignavibacteriaceae bacterium | reverse complement strand
AGCCGCTTGCGTTATAAGGATCGAGCTCCAGGAACTTGTCGTAAGATTTTAATGCATTTGGATATTCTTCCAGGTTCTCAAAACAAAATCCAAGTTCATAGTAAGCTTCTGCATATCCCGGATCGATTATAGTAACTTTTTCAAAATATTCTATTGCTTCGCGTAATTCATTCTGCCGCTGATGCAGTATTCCCAAACTGTATAATGCATCTTCATGATTGGGATCAATTAGAAGCGCATCTTCCAGTGATTCCTGCGCACTGCTGAATAAACCTATATTCTCTTCAGCTACAGACCTGTCAACAAGAGCATCTACATCTCCGGGGTTTAGTGATAGCGCTTTTTCATAGCATGTAATCGCTTCATCGAACCTGAAAAGTGCATTAAGTAATAATCCTTTCCTTATCCAGCACTCAGAGTTATAAGGAGTAACTTCAATTAAACATTCGGTAAGAAATAACCCGTCATCATTTAAATCATTATCAAGGCAATCGTGTATAACATCTTCAACAAAGTCCAGGGCACCGTACAATTCGCCTGCTTCAATAATTTCTTTACATTCGTTTATTCTATCCCCGAGGTTATTCTTTTCGGAATTGTGGGATTGAAAATTTTCAAAATCTGAATCTAAACTTGCCATCATTAAATCTTTAATTATATAATTACTGCATAAAAAATGTATTACTATTAAAATCTAAATGCAAGAGCTATTAAACTTGAATAAAACAAAATAAATTAGTAACAAAAAAAGTCGTGTTTTGAGACACGGCTCATTTCAGAAAAATAGACGATTTCTTTGATGATTACTTTTTCAAAATTGAAGTAACTTTTTCAGCCGCATCTTTTAAGCTTGATGCTACTTCAAAATTCAAGCCAGATTTTTTCAGCAATTCACCTGCTTCTATTGCGTTTGTACCTTCCAACCGGACAACTATAGGTACTTCAACAGACATTTCAGTTGCTGCATCGATAACACCCTGCGCAACACGGTCGCATCTTACAATTCCGCCAAAAATATTTATAAGTATTGCTTTAACATTTGGATCGGAAAGTATTATCTTAAAACCGTTTGAAACTGTTTCTTTATTAGCTGTGCCGCCCACATCTAAAAAGTTAGCAGGTTCGCCGCCGGCTAATTTTATAATATCCATAGTAGCCATCGCAAGCCCTGCGCCGTTAACCATGCAGCCAACGTTGCCATCAAGTTTTATATAATTCAGGTTGTATTTAGATGCTTCAATTTCCAGCGGATCTTCTTCATCAAGATCCCTGTACTCTGAAATATCTTTCCTGCGGTAAAGCGCATTGTCATCAAAATTCATTTTTGCATCGAGCGCAAGAACCTTTCCTTCCGTAGTTACAACAAGCGGGTTAATCTCTGCAAGCGAAGCATCTGTTCCTGCATAGGCGCGATATAAACTCATCAGAAACTTAACTGCACTTTTATTCTGATCTCCCTCGAGCCCTAATGCATAAGCAAGTTTACGTGCCTGGTATGGCTGCAAGCCAAGTTCAGGTTCAATTTTTTCCTTTATGATTTTTTCAGGAGTTTCTGCGGCAACTTTTTCTATCTCAACACCACCTTCTATAGAAACCATCATAACATCTTTTGATACAGATCTATCCAAAGTTATTCCTACATAAAATTCACGGTCTATATTAATTCCTTCTTCAATTAGAAGGCGTTTAACTTCTCTTCCTTCCGGTCCGGTTTGATGTGTAACCAGGTTCATTCCTATCATCTGGTTTGCAAATTCACTCACTTCGTTCAGAGATTTTGCAACTTTAACGCCACCGCCTTTTCCCCTGCCGCCTGCATGAATTTGAGCTTTTACAACCCAAGCTTCGCCGCCCAAATCATCTTCAGCAATTTTTACAGCTTCTTCACCCGAAAAAGCAACGCTTCCATTAGGTACAGCAACATTATATTTTCTTAAAATTTCTTTTGCCTGGTATTCATGGATTTTCATTTAATTTCCTTACTATTTGAATACTAAAAAAAAGACTCCCGTAATGAGAGTCTTAATGATTAATTTACTTTTTCACTCATAGTTTTTGCTTGCAAGAAGAGGAGTAAATAGTCTCTTCCGCCAGCTTTGGAATCGGTGCCGGACATGTTAAATCCGCCGAAGGGATGAGCACCAACCAAAGCCGCTGTACACTTCCTATTAAAATAGAGATTGCCAATTAAAAGTTCTTTCTTAGCTCTTTCAATTTTATTACGGTTCCTCGTATAAACTGCACCGGTTAAACCATAAATTGTATTGTTTGCAATCTTTAAGCTGTGTTCATAATTATTTGATTTTATTACAGCAAGAACAGGTCCAAAAATTTCTTCTTGTGCAAGACGATCATAAGGTTTTATGCCAGTAAACACTGTTGGTTCGATGTAATTACCATTACCCGAAATTGACTTTCCGCCGGTTAGAAGTTTTCCTTCTTTTTTTCCGATTCTTACATAATTCATTATGCTTTTTTTAGCAGCCGTATTTATTACAGGACCCATTGCATAATTTTCGGCACCATTACCGATTTTTATCTTCTCAACTTCTTCTTTTAACTTCTTAACAAATTTTGTATGAACTGCTTGATCTACAATTGCCCTGGAACAGGCAGAACATTTTTGACCCTGGAAACCAAAAGCAGCACTAGCAACCCCTTTAGCTGCTTCGGTTATATTCGCTGATTTATCAACCACAATACAATCTTTTCCGCCCATTTCTGCAACAACACGTTTCAGCCAAATCTGTCCTGGCTGTACCTTTGCCGCCAATTCATTTATGTGAGTTCCAACTTCCATCGAGCCCGTAAACGAAATGAAGCGAGTTTTAGGATGAGCAACAAGAGTATCTCCAACTTCTGCGCCAGAACCTGGTAAAAAATTAAGCACTCCGGCAGGCAATCCTGCTTCTTCCATAATTTCATAAAATAGTTTACCCATCATAGGAGTGTCGCTGGAAGGTTTAAGTACAACAGTATTTCCAGCAACAATCGCTGCCGAGGTCATTCCAACTAAAATTGCAAAAGGAAAATTCCACGGGGGAACAGCGACTCCAACTCCAAGTGGAATATAAACCAGTTCGTTCTTTTCACCTTTTACAGGTGTAATCGGTTGTTTGGAAGCATAACGGAGCATTTCTCTTGCATAAAATTCCAGGAAGTCAATCCCTTCAGCAGTATCGCCATCGGCTTCAACATAGTTTTTTCCAGCTTCTAAAATCATCCAAGCATTTATTTCAAATCTTCTGCGGCGGGCTATTTTTGCTGCTTTGAAGAGGTATTTCGCTCTCTCTGCAGGAGCGACGTATTTCCAGTCTTCAAACTTTTTAGAAGCTGTTTCAACAGCTTTCGTAGCAAGATCTTTAGTCCCTTTATGAAAATTTGCTATTACTTCAGTTCCATTTGCCGGATTAGTAGAAACTATTCTTCCGTTTGTTTTATATTTCTTGCCACCTATAGCCAGCTCATAAGTGCCACCTAAACTTTTACGAACTTTGGCCAATGCCTTTTCCTGTTTTTCAATATTAGCTTTCTTTGTAAAATCTGTGAAGGATTCATTCCTGAACGGTTTAACTGCCATTGTATGCTCCTGTAAAAAAATTAAAAAAATAAGTTGCAAAAATTACAGGTTTTGGTTCTGATAAGCAATTTACTTCAGGATTTCTCTTCTTGTATCGAATTCTTTTATAGTAAAAACACTTTGGATTTTATCGGGAAGGTATTATTTTTAATACCTAAGTTGAATCTGAAGATTAAGGGCACTACCTTTTAACATACCCCGGGGTAATTTAGTAATTATAAGTTATTAATCAATCAGGAGAAAAAATGGCTTTACTAAAAGCGTGCAGTACCATACCGGAACTTTACCAGTTTTTAACCGAAGAGTATAAACCTGAAGCTGAAAGATTTGTCCTTCATAGAAAAGTTGAGGGAAAGTATAAGGGAATTACATACAACGAATTAAAGGAAGAAACCAATTCGTTTGCATACGGGCTTTCTTCGCTGGGTGTGGGAAAGGGTGATAAGGTTGCAATAATTTCTGAGAACAGACCGGAATGGGTTTACTCCGATTTTGCAATACTTGAAATTGGTGGAATTGATGTTCCTCTTTTTCCTTCCCTTACAGCAGATTCAATTGAATTTATTCTTAATAATTCAGAAGCAAAAGGGGTTATTATATCGAACAAGTTTCAGCTAAATAAGCTCAGGAAAATAATTGATAAGTGTAAACATATTAAGTTTATTATTGTTTTAAATGAAAATGATTTTGATGCTGATGTAAAGAACTTATATACTTTCAAACAGGTGCAGGAACTTGGAAACAGTTATCAACCGAGTCATCCTAATCTTTTAGAAGATTCTATTAAGCAAATTGATGAAAAAGATGTTTGCACTTTGATTTACACTTCGGGCACTACCGGCGAACCAAAAGGAGTTATTCTTACACACAAGAACATAATGTCAAATGTTAACTCAACGCTTGAAATTTATCCAATAACTAAAGATGATGTCTTTCTCTCCTTTTTACCATTGTGTCACAGCTTTGAAAGGATGGCAGGATATTACTCAGCATTTGCTGCCGGCGCTCCTGTTTATTATGCAGAAAGTATAGAAACTGTTGCTGCGAACCTGATTGAAGTTAAGCCAACTATAATGACTTCTGTTCCGAGGTTATTTGAAAGGATCTATTCCAAAATTATTAAAAACGTGGAGAGCCAGCCTGAGAAAAAGCAAAAAATATTTTACGGAGCGCTTAATATTGGTAATCAATATGCAAATGCAAAAAGGGAAGGTAAGATTTCTCTACCTTTAAAAATAAAACATAAAGTAGCAGATAAACTTGTCTTCAAGAAATTAAAAGAAAAAACGGGAGGCAATTTAAGATTCTTTATTTCCGGCGGTGCAGCATTGCCACGCGCGCTGGGTGATTTTTTTGAATCGACAGGAATAATAATTATTGAAGGATATGGGTTAACTGAATCTTCTCCTGTTATTGCTGCAAACAGATTCGATGATTATAAATTCGGTACTGTTGGCAAACCTTTACCAGGTGTTGAGGTAAAGATAGCTTCGGATGGCGAAATTCTAGCACGCGGACCGAATATAATGCAAGGTTATTACAAGAATAAAAAGGAAACGGAAGCTACGCTGATAGACGGCTGGCTGCACACAGGCGATATTGGCGTTTTTGATGCCGATGGATTCCTAATGATAACCGACAGGAAAAAACATCTCTTTAAAACTTCCGCCGGTAAATATATTGCTCCAACTCCAATTGAAAATACTTTTCTTGCAAGTAAATTTATCGACCAATTTATTGTGATTGGCGACAGGCGAATGTTTTTAAGCGCGCTTGTTGTACCAGATTTTGAAGCACTTAAAGAGTATGCGGATTCTAATAAAATCCCTTACGCTTCTGAAGAAGATCTTACAAAAAATGATAAGATATACAAGCTGCTCGAACAAGACATGAACCAGTTGCAAAAAAAGCTCGCAAATTATGAGCGTATAAGAAGATTTAGCGTGTTGCATAAACCTTTTACGATAGAATCGGGTGAGATTACTCCCAGTTTAAAGATTCGCAGGAAGGCGATTGAATCTAATTACGGCGAGCTGATCGAACAGATGTATGAAAGATTGGAGAGGTAAATTCACTTTTAAAGTGAATTCATAACTTTAATTACCTGTTCATGAATCTTTCCGTTAGTTGAGAGAATTCTTTTTGTATAGATATTAGTTTTATTGCCGTGGAAGTCTGTTACAAGACCGCCGGCTTCTTCAACAATCAGTTTGCCTGCGCAAATATCCCAGGGATGCAAATGTACTTCCCAGAAACCATCGAACACGCCGCTTGCAAGGTAACAAAAATCAATCGCTGCAGAACCAAGTCTTCGCACTCCCCTTGCAGTTTTAGTTAGAGCAATAAATCTTTCAAATAGTTTATCGGGATTTTCTTTTTTGTTGTAAGGAAAACCTGTTCCAAGCATACTGTGCGCAAGGTTATCATTTTTACTAACAGTTATTTTTTCTGAATCCGCAAAAGTTCCTGCTCCCAGTTCAGCAGAAAAGATGATATCGCGCATCACATCATAAACAACCCCTGCTATTGTTTCTCCATTCTTCTGCAGACCAATTGAAACTGAAAATATTGGCAATCCGTGAGCAAAGTTAGTTGTGCCGTCCAGAGGATCAATGACCCAGAGATATTCAGAATCTTTCTGTTCACCGCTTCCCTCCTCCGCAAGTATGCTGTGGGATGGATATTTTTTCCTAATAAAATCGGTTATTACTTTTTCAGAAGCTTTATCAATTTCTGTAACCAGGTTATTTTCACCAGTTTTGTACTCAACCTTAAAAGATTTGCCAAAACCTTCTCTAATAACGCTGCCAGCCTCTTTAGCAATACTCACTAAATCATCAATCATTTGTTTCCTATAAGTTTACGAGGCAAATATAAAGATTATATTTCTGCTTATCCGTTTACCATTATCTTCCAATCAAAAGAAGCTTTTAGAGTCAAGCCAAAGCTAACTTCCTTGATAGCCGGAATCTATTTCGATATATTTCTTTTTTAATAAATGCAAATAATTCAAGGAGAAATTAGTTGAACAAGGGTAGTGAAATTGAAGTTCGTAAGTCCGATTCAGATTCATTTGTAGAAGATATTCCGGAAATCCTGCCTATTCTTCCCTTAAGAGATATTGTAATATTTCCATACATGATATTTCCCGTACTGGTGGGCAGGGAGCAATCAATCCGGGCGGCAAATTATGTTCAGGATAATACAAAATACATTTTTCTTTCCACCCAAAAAAAATCAAACGTCGAAGCTCCAACCAAAGATGATATTTACAGGGATGGTACCATTGCTAAAATAGTTCAGATATTAAAACTGCCAAACGGGTTAATGAAGATTTTGGTGGACGGTTTAATACAGGCAAGGATAGTTGAGTTTACAGACAGGGAAGAATTTTTTGAGGCAAAGGTTGAAGTGATAATTCCTGCAGCCGAAACAGATCACGAAATGAATGCTATGATCAGGCAAATGTCGCAGCTATTTAAAGATTATGTGAAGATAAGTCGTAATGTCCCTAACGATACACTTTCTGCTTTTGAAAATATTATAGAAACAGACAGGAAATTATTTTACGCTGCTGCAAACATAAACCAGACAATTGACGTTAAGCAGGCAATAATTCAAAAGTACACTCTTAAAGAACAATATTACGAAGTAATTAAAATCCTTAATTCCGAAATAGACATTCTTAAAATTGAAAAAGAGATTGATCATAAGGTACAGGAAAATATTTCAAAGACTCAGCGAAAGTTTATCATCCAGGAACAGATTAAAATTCTGCAGGATGAACTTGGTGAGGAAGAAGATGGCTCACCTGAATTTGCCAAAATAAGAGAGAAGATAAAAAAATCGAAAATGCCCAAAGAGGCAGAGGATAAAGCGTTGGAGGAGTTAAACAAACTTAAAAAAACCTCGCCAATGTCTCCCGAATCTACGGTTATTAGGAATTATCTTGATTGGCTTGTTGATGTGCCATGGTCTAAACGAACAAAGGATAAACTTAATATTAAACATGTTCAGAAGATACTGGATGAAGATCATTTTGGATTAAAAAAACCGAAGGAAAGAATAATTGAACATATTGCCGTGCTAAACCTTGTTAAACAGATGCGCGGTCAAATTCTATGTTTTGTGGGTCCTCCGGGAGTTGGTAAAACTTCACTAGGCAAATCGATTGCAAGGGCTTTGGGAAGAAAGTTTGTAAGGATAAGCTTAGGTGGTGTGCGCGATGAAGCGGAAATAAGAGGACACAGACGAACATACATCGGCTCGATGCCGGGTAAGATAGTTCAATCGATGAAAAGAGCTGGAACTGTAAATCCTGTTATTCTTTTAGATGAAGTTGATAAAATGAGTATGGATTTCCGGGGCGATCCATCTTCTGCTATGCTGGAAGTTCTTGATCCTGAACAGAATCATACTTTTAACGATCACTATCTTGAAGTTGATTACGACTTGCAGCATGTAATGTTTATAACAACCGCAAACGTGAGATATAATATTCCCCTTCCACTCCAGGATAGAATGGAAATAATTGAATTGCCCGGCTACCTGGAATTTGATAAAATGGAAATTGCAAAGAGACATCTTATTCCAAAACAGTTAAAAGCGCATGGGCTGGAAAATAAAAAAGTTAAGTTCGATGATGAAGCAATAAGAAAAATAATTAGTGAGTATACCCGCGAAGCCGGTGTAAGAAACCTGGAAAGAGAAATGGCTTCCGTCCTTAGAAAAGTTGCAAAAGATATTGTATCTAAAGAATCGACCAACGGTAAGAAAAAAAGAATTGTAGAAAATATTATTGATGAAGAGAAAGTTGAAACATACCTGAAGAACCCCAGGTACAGACACCAGAAGCACAGCAAGGTAAATAAAGTTGGCAGTGTTACCGGGTTGGCCTGGACGAGTACAGGCGGAGAACTCCTTACTGTTGACGCCACAATAATGAATGGTGCAAGTAAGTTAAATCTTACCGGACAGCTTGGAAACGTGATGAAGGAATCTGCCCAGGCAGCATTAAGTTATCTCCGTTCTTCAGCTAAACGATTTGGTTTGAATCCTGATTTTTTTAAAGGAAAAGAGATCCATATTCATCTGCCCGAAGGTGCTATACCTAAAGACGGACCTTCTGCCGGAATTACAATGGCTTTGGCTATGCTTTCTGCAGTTAGTGGTAAACCTGCATCCAACAGTGTTGCAATGACGGGAGAAATAACTCTAACCGGTTCTATTCTTCCTATTGGCGGGTTGAATGAAAAGTTACTTGCGGCTAAAAGGAATGATATAGAAACCATTCTAATCCCAAAAGAAAATGAGATTGACCTGAAGGAAATTTCAGTTAAAGTTAAAGAAGGATTAAAGATTGTTCCGATAGCGAGGCTTGAAGATGCAATTCCTTATGTATTTCCAAAGGCAAAAATGAAAAGTTCACCAATTAAGCGTAAAAAGAAAGTATCAAAGAAAAAGTGATTTGAATGGGAGAGAGTCTAATAATCAATTCAAACCAATCTACGGAAGAAAAATACAAATTGCTTATTAAGCAGTTAAATAACCTGCTTAATAAAAAAGATAACTTTCTTTCAAATTTATCTAACCTTACAGCAGCCCTAAAGCAAAGCTTTGATAAAATAAGCTGGGTTGGTTTCTATCTTTTTGACGGTAAAAGACTCTACCTTGGTCCTTTCCAGGGTCAGGTTGCTTGTACAGAAATTGAATTAGGAAAAGGTGTTTGCGGAACTTCTGCAGAAAAAAGGGAGAGTGTAATTGTTCCCGATGTTGATAAATTTCCCGGACACATTTCGTGCGATACAGGTTCACGCTCTGAAATTGTTATTCCGGTAATTAAAAAAGGTGAGCTATTTGGTGTGCTTGATATTGACAGTTATAATTATGATTCCTTTGATGAAACAGATAAAAAATATTTAGAAGAAATCTGTACCTTTTTATCTAAAGAAATACTAAATTGAATAGAAATTAACAGTAGAGTAAATAAAGAAAATATATTAATTTTAACTTATGGCATTTGTAGTTACA
>CAZPSY010000055.1:7280-9637 GCA_964589295.1 uncultured Ignavibacteriaceae bacterium | reverse complement strand
GTAAAGTTATGCGAACAAAACTAATTGTAATCTCCATTCTCTTCCTCCTTTTTGCAATTTTAGCTGTACAAAACACAACCACAACAGAACTTAAAATCTTTTTCTGGAACCTGTCAATTCCTTTAATTGTTCTGATTGTGGTCATTTTCATAATCGGATTGGTTATAGGAATAATTACTTGCAGCGTTTATGAAAGAAGGAAAAAAAAGGAGCTTAAGACCGAACAGCGGGCTAATTCGTACGAAAACCAGTAGTTTGTTATCAAAATATTCTGTAGTTGGGTAATATTGATTTCTTGCTTCTTCCGCCAAATACCATTATGTTTGTTTACTCTAATTCGCCCTTTTAAGGGCGATTTTTATTTGTATGAACTCAACTAAGCAAAATATTTTAAATGCAGCGCAGGAAATTTCAGAGAAAAATAATCTCCTCCTTTTAGAAGTTCTGTTTAGGGGGTCTGAGAGGAACCACGTAATTGAAATTTTTATTGATGGAGAAGATAATCTCTCTGCTGATGACTGCGCAAGAATTAGCAGGGAAATAAACGAGGTAATCGAAAAAAACGAATTACTCAATTCTGCTTACCGGCTGGATGTCTCTACACCCGGCGTGGATCGTCCCTTGGAATATTTGAAGCAGTATAAAAAACATATTAACCGGAAATTTGAAGTAAGATATAAATCCGGGGAAAATAAAAATAGTATTACCACTAAGCTGATAAAAATTGAAGAGGACAATCTTTATTTTTATTCAGACAGAGAGCAGGTAATTAAATTTGAAGATATAATTAAAGCAAAAGTATTAGTAAGTTTTTCCTAAAGGAGTTAAACTAAAATGAATCGTGATATAGTTGAATCATTTTCCGATATGGTAAAGATTAAAGGTCTTGATAAAGATGTTTTAGCAGGCATACTCGAAGATGTCTTCGGTATACTTATAAGAAAAAAATATGGCGAGGAAGCTAAGTTCGATGTTGTTGTGAATGTGGATAGAGGTGATATAGAGATATTCCTGGAAAGAGAAATTGTTGAAGAAGTTGAAGACCCCAATACACAAATAAGCATTAATGAAGTTAACTCAAAAGGGAACGAAGACGAACTTGAAGTTGGTGAAGATTTTGTTGAAAAAATAGAACTTTCTTCTCTTGGAAGAAGATTAATTACCCTGGCTAAACAAAGCTTAAACCAGAAGATAAGGGAAATTGAAAAAGAAATAGTTTACAGCGAGTATAAAGAGCTGCTCGGCGAAATAGTAGTTGGAGATATTTACCAGCTTAGGAAAAGCGATATATTGGTTAACCATAACAAAAACGAATTGCTCTTACCACGCTCTGAGCAAATTCCGTTCGAGCGTTACAAAAAAGGCGAAACAATTAGAGCTATTGTTAAAGATGTTACAAAGGGTAACAGCGGTCCGGTTATTATTATTTCCAGGGCGGATAATATGTTTCTCCAAAGACTTTTTGAAATAGAAATTCCTGAAATTTATGACGGGATAATAGATATAAAAGCTATCGCCCGCGAACCAGGCGAAAGAGCCAAAGTAGCAGTTGAATCGCAGGATGCAAGAATTGATGCTGTTGGTGCATGTGTTGGTATGAAGGGTGTTCGTATTCATGCCATTGTTAGAGAACTTAATAACGAAAATATTGATGTGATTAATTATTCAGATGACCCGATTTATTTTATTCAAAGAGCTCTGGCACCTGCTAAAATTAAAGAAATTGAACTTGATGAAGATGAAAAGAAAGCTGTTATTACTGCCGACTCTGACCAGGTTTCAATTATTGTTGGAAGGAACGGAGTTAATATAAGACTTGCAATGAAGCTAACCGGTTATGAGATAGAAATTTTAAGAGAAGCAAAACCATTTGAAGATTATGATGAAGACATTGAATTGATAGACCTTAAGGAAGATCTTGGTGAAGAAGTATATGATATTCTTATAAATAACCGTTACGATACTGCCCTGGAAGTGTTAACAGCCGGGCAGGAAAAACTAACAGAAATAGAGCAGTTTGATGAAAAGAAAGCTACTGAGATCATCGAACTGATAAAATCACAATTTGAAGAAGATTAAACATCTCAATTTCCGGTGTAAAATATGGCTGAAGCTAAACAAAAGAAAATAAGAATTTATAATCTGGCAACGGAGTATAATCTTTCCGCCGATAATCTCGTCGAGTTTTTAAGAGAAAAAGGCTTTAAGGTTAAATCTCATATGTCTATGCTTAACGAAGAGATGGTCGCCTCAATCAATGAGCATTACAAAAAGGATATTGAAAAAGCAGAAAAACATTACAAAAAAATAGCAGAGTTTCATAAGAAGAGAGCTGAAAAAGCAATTGAAGAAGCTGT
>CAZPSY010000055.1:0-7180 GCA_964589295.1 uncultured Ignavibacteriaceae bacterium | reverse complement strand
CCTAAACAGAAAGAGAAAAAAGCAGGTAAGCAAAAAGGATTAACAGTTATTGGCAAGATCGACCTAGAGGAGGATAAGAAGCCGCAGAAAACTAAAGATGGAGATGAAAAGTCGACTGCAAAGAAAAGACGTAAGCCGCGTATGCGCAGAAAAACTACTGATGCAGGCACTGAAGAGACTCCTGTTGCTAAGAAAAAGAAGCGAGTTAAAAAGTTTGAGATAAATGAACAAGATGTAAAAAAAGCCATCAAAAAAACCTTATCAAGTATGGATGATAGCCGGGTTTCCGGTAGAGCAAGCTTTAGAAAAAAGAAAAGACAAGACAGGGAAGCCGAAGTAGAAAGAATACAGGAAGAAATGGTCCTGGAAGGTCAAAAGATAAAAGTAAACGAGTTTATTGCTGTTAACGAACTGGCGAATTTAATGCAGGTTCCTGTTGGCGATGTTATTTCTAAATGTATTGAACTTGGATTGATGGTTTCTATAAACCAGCGGCTTGATGTAGAAACTATAACCATGGTCGCAGATGAATTTGGGTTTGAAGTTGAATTCCAGGAAGAATATACTGCCGAAGCACTTGAAGATTTTGAGGACGATCCCGAATCTTTAAAATTCCGTTCACCTGTTGTTACAATTATGGGTCACGTAGATCATGGAAAAACCTCACTTCTGGATTATGTAAGAAGAACAAATGTTGTTGCCGGTGAATCGGGTGGAATTACACAGCACATTGGTGCTTATAAAGTGGATGTTGGTGACGATAAATCAATAACCTTCCTCGATACTCCAGGTCATGAAGCATTTACAGCTATGAGGGCTCGCGGTGCACAGTTAACCGATATTGTTGTGCTTATTGTTGCTGCGGATGATGCCGTGATGCCGCAAACAGTTGAAGCAATAAACCATGCCCAGGCAGCTGAAGTGCCAATTGTTATTGCGATTAATAAAATTGATAAACCGGGCGCCAATGCAGAAAAAATTAAGCAACAGCTTGCTGATAGAAATATCCTTATTGAAGATTGGGGAGGTAAATATCAGTGTGTGGAAATTTCTGCAAAAGCAGGTACTAACATTGACAAGCTGCTGGATTCAATATTACTTGAAGCAGAAATGCTCGATTTAAAAGCAAATCCGGATAGAAATGTACGCGGCGCTGTTGTTGAAGCAGAGCTTGATAAAGGAAGAGGAATTATTGGAACAGTTCTGGTGCAAAAAGGAACACTTAAAATCGGCGATCCCTTTGTTGCGGGAATCTACCAGGGTAAAGTAAGAGCAATGTTCGATGAAAGAGGTAAAAAAGTTTTTGAAGCAGCTCCATCGACGCCAGTTTTAGTATTAGGTTTGGAAGGTACGCCGCAAGCCGGCGATACTTTTGTTGTACTTGAATCGGAAAGAGTTGCTAGGGAAATAGGACTTAAAAGACAGCAGCTTAAAAGAGAGCAGGATCAGAAACAGGTTCATCATATCACGCTTGATGAAATTGCAAAACAGATTAGCATTGGCGGAGTAAAAGAACTTCCACTTATAGTAAAAGGTGATGTGGATGGTTCCGTTGAAGCTTTAGCCGATTCTCTGATGAAACTTTCTACAGAAGAAGTTATTGTGCGGGTTATTCATAAAGGTGTTGGCGGTATCTCCGAGAGTGATGTGCTGCTTGCCGATGCATCGGATGCAATTATTATCGGTTTTCATGTAAGACCAAACTTAAATGCGCGTAAACTTGCTGAAAAACAAAGTGTTGACGTAAGAATGTATAGCGTTATTTACGATGCAATAAACGAAGTTAAATCTGCCCTCGAAGGGTTACTCTCACCGGTAGTTTCAGAAGAAGTTGTAGCAACAGTTGAAGTAAGAGACTTATTCAAAGTCCCAAAATTTGGAACTGTTGCCGGCTGTTATGTGCTTGAAGGTAAAATTTCCAGGAGCAGCAAAATCAGGTTAATTAGAGATGGTATTGTAATACAGGAAGGTGAAATTGGAACCCTGCGCAGGTTTAAGGATGATGTTAAAGAGGTAGATGCCGGCTATGAATGCGGTCTGAATATTAATAACTATAACGATGTTAAAGTTGGTGATATACTTGAAGCTTACAAACTGGTTGAAACAAAACAAACCCTTGCCTGATTTTACTAAACACTAATTAGCTCTCAGCAAATTAATATATCAAAATACCCAGCAATAAAATGTCATCCCATAGAATTGATAAAGTTGAACAGCTTATAAAAAAAGAAGTTAGCTCCATCTTCTTACATAAAATTCAGCAACCTGAGCTTGGGTTTATTACAATAACAAATGTTAAAGTAAGCCCCGATCTTAAAATGGCTAAAATTTATCTCTCGGTTCTTGAAAAAGAAAAAAGAGAATTGGTGCTGGACAGGATAGATAATAAAACCAAATTTATACGCACAGAGCTGGCTCATAGAATAAGCTTGAAGTTCGTTCCCGAAATAAAATTTTTTATTGATGACACCCTCGATTTCGTTGAAAAAATTGAAGGATTGATTAGCAGGATTCATAAAGAAAATGGTAACAAAACAAACGAGTGATTTTTCAAAACTGGATTTTAAAACCGGCGAAGTTTTACTGATCGACAAACCTCATAGTTGGACATCATTTAAAGTTGTTAACAGAATTAGGAGAGCAACTAATGCCCGCCGCGTTGGTCATGCAGGTACGCTCGATCCCATGGCTACGGGATTATTGATTTTGTGTACGGGGAAAAAAACCAAAGAGATTTATAAATACCAGGATTTAAATAAAACCTATAGCGGTATAATTACACTCGGATTAACTTCACCATCTATGGATGGTGAAACAGAATTAAAAGCGCACCCAATACCGGAAAGGCTGGATGAAGAGCAGATTAAAATTGTACGCGATCAGTTCCTTGGTGAAATTTCTCAAATTCCACCGATGTATTCAGCGCTAAAAGTTGATGGGCAAAAACTCTATAAATTAGCCCGAAAAGGGAAAACTGTAAAGAGAGAACCGCGCAAGGTAACTATTTACAGCTTTTATGTTTTAAAGATAGATTTGCCCGATATTCATTTTGAAATTAGCTGTTCTAAAGGTACATACATTAGGGTAATTGCAAACGACTTTGGCGAAAAGCTGGGATGTGGAGGAATTTTAAGCAATTTACGCCGGACAAAAATTGGCGAATACTCAGTAAATGATGCTTTGGAAGTTGATCAGTTTTTGAATTCAATTGACGAAAAAAATTTGCTAATGTAGATGGATTTAGTCCATATTAGTATAAATGGTAGTTGGTTTTTCATTTCATTTTCCTGTTAATTAAAGTATATTTATAAGCTTTAGTTCATATTCAGAGATAATATGCAGATATACCAAGATTTTTTAGAAGTAGAACATAACGACAACACGATTATCACACTTGGAACCTTTGATGGAATTCATTTGGGGCATAAAGAAATTATTGAAGCGGTTGTTCAGAAAGCAACAGAATTTGGCGGCAGAAGTCTGCTTATAACTTTTTCACCTCACCCGCGTAAAGTTATTCCCGGGGGCAATAAAATTAAACTGTTAAGCACGCTTTCTGAAAAGAAAAAAATAATTGAAACTTTTGGAATGGATAACCTGTTGGTTATTCAATTTACAAAAGAATTCTCGCAGCAAACTCCTGAAGAATTTGTTGATAAATATCTAATTAATGGTATTGGTGTTAAAGAAATTGTTATTGGCTACGATCATCACTTTGGAAAAGGAAGAGGCGGAGATATAGAAATTTTGAAAAAGAAAGGGGAAGAAGTAGGATTTGGTGTAACAGCTGTTCCGGAATATAAGATTGATGATATTATTGTTAGCAGCACAAAGATACGTAAGGCACTTATTGCGGGCGATATTGTAAATGCTAATAAAATGTTAGGGCGCTTTTATTCTTTCGAAGGAGTAGTTGTACCTGGAGACAAACGGGGAAGGGAACTTGGATTTCCTACAGCAAATCTTCTGGTAGAAAATGAAGATAAACTTTTACCTGCAACAGGCATCTATGCTGCAGAGTGTATTGTTGAAGAAAAAAAACATAACGCCCTTTTAAGTATCGGCAGCCGCCCTACTTTTCATGAGGCGGGAGAGATAATCCCCGAAGTTTTTATTATTGATTTCAACAAACAAATTTATAATCAAACTGTTCGGGTTAATGTTGTAGATAGAATTAGAGGAGAAGAAAAATTTTCGTCTGCTGAAGAGCTTGTAAAGCAGATGAAAAATGATAAAGAAATTGGATTAAAAATTTTAAGGCAAATTAATTGATCCCGGTTAATTCTGGGATTACATTGTATAATTAATATAAGGTATAGTAGAATGACAAAAGAAGAAAAGCAAGAGATCGTTAAGAAATTTGGCAAAAGTGAAAATGATTCCGGCAGATCGGAAGTACAGATTGCGCTTTTAACAAAAAGAATTAACGATCTTACAGACCACTTTAGCACGCACAAAAAGGATCACCATTCCAGAAGAGGATTAATGATGATGGTTGGCAAGAGAAGAAGACTGTTGGATTATCTAACGGCAAAAGACATAGAAAGATACAGAGTAATTATTAAAGAATTGAATATTAGAAAGTAAGGTTTAAAAATGATTGTTAAAAAAGAAGTTGAAATTGGCGGAAAAATATTATCCATAGAAACCGGTAGATATGCAAGACAAGCAAACGGCGCCGTTATGGTTCGCTATGGAGATACAATGGTGTTGGTTTCTGCAGTTGCCGAAAAAGAAGCAAAAGAAGACAGGGGCTTTTTCCCTTTGCAAGTTGAATACCGCGAAAGAACCTCTGCTGCAGGAAAAATTCCGGGTGGATTCTTTAAAAGAGAAGCCAGACCTACCGAAAAAGAAATACTAACTGCAAGATTAATAGATAGACCGATAAGACCTTTATTCCCAAAAGATTTCCAAAATGAAACACAAATTATTTCATTTGTACTCTCGTACGATGGTGAAAACGATCCCGATGTGCTGGGTGCTATAGGTGCATCTGCTGCTTTAACAATTTCAGATATTCCTTTTGATGGCCCTATTGCTGAAATAAGGGTTGGAAGGATAGATGGGCAATTTGTTGTAAATCCATCGCACGCTGAAATAGATAGCAGCGATATGGAGCTTATAGTTGCCGGAACGGAAGATTCGATTATGATGGTGGAAGGTGAATCGAACGAGGTGAATGAAGAAGAACTGCTTGATGCATTAAAGTTTGCTGAGTCTGAAATAAAGAAAATTGTTAAGCTCCAGCTAGATCTTAAAGAAGAAGTAGGCAAGCTTAAATGGGAGGTAGAAAAAAAGGAAGTTGATGAAGATTTGAAAAACGATGTTTACCAATTGGGCGAACAAAAGTTTAAAGATATCGTTTACTCCGTTCTTACCAAGGAAGAAAGAGCCCAGAAAAACAGTGAGCTTAAAAAAGAAGTTAAAGAATCGCTTGAAGAAAAATATCCTGAGCAGGAAGGTGCTATTTCAAACATCCTGCACGATATTGAAAAAGATTTTATGCGCAAGCGCATTCTTGAAGAAGGAATTCGGTTGGATGGAAGAACCACCACACAGGTAAGACCTATTACCATTGAACTTGGTAACTTACCAAGAACACATGGTTCTGCACTCTTTACAAGAGGAGAAACCCAAAGTTGCACCTCTATTACACTCGGTTCAAAACGAGATGAACAGATTATTGATGGTTTACGTGAAGAATATAAAAAGAAATTTATGTTACACTATAATTTCCCCCCGTTTAGCGTTGGGGAAGTTGGAAGAATGACCGGCGTTGGAAGAAGAGAAGTTGGACACGGAAACCTTGCAGAAAGAGCTTTGAAAATTGTTTTTCCGGAAGTGAGTCAGTTTCCTTATACGGTTAGGATTATTTCCGATATTCTCGAATCTAACGGCTCATCTTCCATGGCAACAGTATGTGCCGGGTCGCTTGCAATGATGGATGCTGGCGTACCTATTCGGAAACCTGTTTCCGGTATTGCAATGGGACTTGTAAAAGAAGATGACCAATTTTCTGTCCTTTCTGATATTCTTGGAAATGAAGATTATCTGGGTGATATGGATTTTAAAGTTGCCGGTACTTCCGATGGTATAACAGCATTCCAGATGGATATAAAAATACAGGGCATTTCGTTCGAAATTATGGAAAAAGCCCTGCAGCAGGCAAAGGAAGGAAGAATGCACATTCTTAACGTGATGAATGAAGCAATCGATAAAGCTCGGGAAGATTTATCAGAATATGCACCAAGATTAATTTCGATGAATGTTGAAACTGACCAGATTGGTCTTGTAATTGGTCCCGGTGGAAAAACAATCCAGGGTATGCAGAGATTATTCGGTGTTGAAATTTCTATTGAAGATGACGGAACAATTAATATTTCATCAACAAATGGAGAAAGCGCCACTAAGTGTAAAGAATATATCAAACAACTTACTGCAACCCCGGAAGTTGGAGAAATCTATGATGGGGTTATTGTAAAAATTGTTGACTTTGGAGCGTTTGTTGAAATACTACCCGGTAAAGAGGGCTTACTTCATATTTCGCAGATAGATAATAAAAGAGTTGAAAAAGTATCCGATTATTTTAAAACCGGTGACAAGGTTAAAGTTAAACTTATTAAAACAGATAACGGCAAATTGTCTTTAAGCAGAAAAGAACTGTTATAAGACGACGATAAAAATCAAAATAAATAAACAGGCGTTGCAATTAAGCAGCATCTTATTGATTATTAACTAATAGAATTTTCTCAGTATTTTTTTAATACTTATAAAAACCTTAAAGTATGTTATTTAGATTCAATACATTATTCATGTTTTTATTCGATATCGCCCTGCCGCGATTTATTCATGCAGGGCAGATCTTTAATCTAGGTTTTGTAAGTATAAAAATTTTTATAATGAAATATCTTATTTCATTAAGAGAGTTTAACCTATATGGTAAAAGAAATTATTATCAATTCCACGTCTACCCAAACGCGCGTAGCCATCACGGAAGATGGAAGTTTAGTCGACTTCTTTGTCGACCATCCTGAAAATCGCAGAACGGTAGGAGATATTTATCTTGGAAGGGTGGCTCGCGTCCTTCCCGGCATTAGGGCTGCCTTTATAGATATTGGAATGAAACACGATGCATTTCTTCATTTTTCAGATATTGGCGATAGAACACAGCAACTGCAGG
>CAZPSY010000054.1:0-9732 GCA_964589295.1 uncultured Ignavibacteriaceae bacterium | reverse complement strand
TCAATCCTTTAGGACCTAAAATTCTACCAAGCTTTCCGAGTTCTGCCATGGAATCAGGCGTAGCAATAATTACATCAACATCTGCCCAGCCAGATTTAATTTTTTCAAGATATTCCTCAAAGCCAGCATAATCGGCACCTGCTTCAAGGGCTTCTTCGCTTTTACTTCCCTTGGCAATAACAAGAACTTTAACCTCTTTACCGGTTCCATTTGGAAGTGAAACTGTACCTCTTACCATCTGGTCTGCATGGCGAGGATCGACACCGAGCTTTACCGCGCAATCGAGCGATTCAACAAATTTAACCTTAGAATTTACCTTGAGAAGGTTAACTGCATCAACCAGGTTATATTCCTTAGTAATATCTATTTTTTCAGATAATTCTTTAATTCTTTTAGTTTGTTTCATTTATTCACCATCATTAAACAAAAATGATTATAAAATTTTATAATTATTCTTTTACAGTTAAACCCATACTGCGCGCAGTACCGGCTATCATATTCATTGCGTTTTCAATATTGTAAGCATTAAGGTCTTCCATTTTAGATTCAGCAATTTCCTTCAATTGGCTTTTCGATACTTCACCAACTTTAATCTTATTCGATTCGGGCGAGCCCTTTTCAAGATTTACTGCCTTTTTTAGTAGTACAGCTGCCGGTGGTGTTTTAGTAATAAAAGTAAATGATTTATCTCTGTAAACAGTAATTACAACTGGAATTATCAAACCATCTTTATCCTGGGTCTTCGAATTAAACTGTTTACAAAATTCCATAATATTAACACCCTTTTGTCCTAATGCAGGCCCAACAGGTGGAGAGGGATTTGCCTTACCAGCTGGAATTTGCAGCTTTATATATCCTTCAATTTTCTTTGCCATTTTCAGTTCCTATAAATAAAAATAAGTTGTTATTTTTCTAACTCTGCTTGTACAAAATCAATTTCTACAGGAGTTTTTCTTCCAAAAATTGAAACCATCACTTTAATTTTCATCTTCTCTTCGTTCACTTCCTGTATCGTACCGCTAAAATTGTTAAACGGTCCGTCTATAATTTTAACCAGGTCTCCGTTTCTAAAATATGTTTCCATTCTTTCAGTATTTTCATCCTGGGTAAGTCTGCCAACAATCCTCTTAACTTCTTCAGGACGTAACGGGTTAGGATTGTTGCCTGTGCCAAGAAAGCCCATTACCGATTGTGTGTTAAGAATAAATTCTTTTACCTGGTTATCAAGATCTGCCTGAACAAGAATATAACCGGGGAAGAAGTTTTTAGTTTTACTTTTTTTCTTCCCGTCTTTTACCTCAAAAACTTTTTCAGTTGGAACAAGTATATCTTCAATCTTCGCTCTTAAATGTTCATTGTCCTCCAGTTCGCTTTCCAGAAACTGTTTAACTTTATTCTCGTGTCCTGAATAAGTTCTAACCACGTACCAATTCAATGCCATCATAAATCCTGTTAAAAAATACCTGTTATAACCTGACTAATTATCATATCAATTCCGTAAGCAAACCCTGCCAACATTATACAAACAACAACAACAATCTTTGTAGATTCAACCAGCTCATCCTTGGTAGGCCAGGTAACCTTCTTCATCTCTTTAACAACATCTTCAAAAAACTTTTTTATTTTTTCTTTCATAATTTTCTCATCTATATTTTTCTAGTAGCACGTCAGGAGGGAGTCGAACCCCCAACCTGCGGTTTTGGAGACCGCTGCTCTAGCCAATTGAGCTACTGACGTAATAATTTTACCTTGTTTCTTTATGAACAGTATGTTTTCTATCCCACCGGCAATATTTTTTAAATTCCACTCTGCTGGGATGAAGTCTTTTATTTTTAGTAGTAGTGTAGTTACGTCTTTTACACTCTGTGCATTCAAGGGTAATTATGTCTCTCATTAGAAATCCAAAATTAATTTCTGTTTATCAAAATTCAAACACTGAACTAAGCCAGTAATTAAATGTTAGAGCTGACGACCGGGATTGAACCGGTGACCTCATCCTTACCAAGGATGTGCTCTACCTACTGAGCTACGTCAGCATTGTAATCTATATTTGTTTCGCCCGCCATTTAATTGGAGCGGGAGACGGGATTCGAACCCGCGACCAACAGCTTGGAAGGCTGTGACTCTAGCCAGCTGAGTTACTCCCGCTTGCAATAACTCTAACTATTTTATAAAGAACTTTTAACTTTACACTTCGTTTTTTAAAAAGAATTATTCAGCCGAACAACCTTTGAAAGAGCAAAAAAATAAGGGAAGTAAATTCAAATAGATGATTTCCCTTAACTATATATACTGTAATATCAAGCGTGGGCGGCGAGGGATTCGAACCCCCAAAGGCTTACGCCAACGGATTTACAGTCCGCCCCGGCTCTCCAACTCCGGCGTCCGCCCTAATCTTTAAAAATCGAGCAATAAATATATTTTTATTTCATTAAAAAAGCAAATAATCCTGTCTCCAGGAAAATTATTTGTGATGTCGCTCAGATTATAAGATTAATGCTTCCAGAGTTCTCTATCTAAGCTGCGATATTGGATGGCTTCGCTAACATGCTGGGGTAAAATGTTTTCAGATTGCTCTAAATCTGCTATTGTTCTGCTTACTTTAAGAATTCTATCGTAAGCCCGTGCAGAAAGACCTAATTTTGTCATTGCCATTTTTAATAATTCCTCACCAGCAGCATCTAATTTGCAGTATTTTCTAACTTCTTTTGAGCCCATATCACCATTATTAAAGATATGACCAATTTCTTCGAATCTTTTAATTTGAATCTGCCTGGCGTTTATCACTCTTTCTCTAACATTTTCAGATGATTCGCCGGATGAAACAGTTGCTAAATCTTTATACTTAACCGAGGGAACTTCAATATGAATATCAATCCGGTCTAGCAGCGGACCTGAAATTTTTGCCATATAACGCTGGATAGAAGGAGGTGCGCATGTGCATTCTTTATTTGGATCAGTAAAATAACCGCAAGGACAGGGATTCATTGCAGCAGCTAACATAAAATTCGCGGGAAATTCGAGCGAAAGTTTTGAACGGCTAACAGTTACTTTCGAATCTTCCAAAGGTTGTCTTAAAACTTCAAGTACATTTTTTTTGAATTCGGGTAGTTCATCTAAAAAAAGAACTCCGTAATGAGCAAATGAAACTTCACCGGGACGTGGAAATGAACCACCTCCAACCAATGCTGCATCCGAAATTGTATGATGAGGAGAGCGAAATGGTCTTTCTGTTATTAACGCTGTATTTTTCGGTAAAATTCCTGCTATGGAATGGATCTTTGTTGTTTCAAGCGCTTCATCAAATGTCATTGGAGGCAGAATTGACGGGAAACGTTTTGCAAGCATCGTTTTACCGGATCCTGGAGGACCTATCATTAATATATTATGTGCACCTGCGGCAGCTACTTCGAGTGCGCGCTTCACATTTTCCTGTCCCTTAACATCAGAAAAATCGAGATGGTACCTGTTAATATTTGAAAATATTTTCTCCCTGTCAGATTTTATACTTTCTTTTTCAATATCGCCATTTAGCAGATCTACAACCTCTTTTAAATTTTCCATCCCGTAAACATCAATTCCACTAACAATTGAAGCTTCAAGGGAAGAATCTTTAGGAAGAATAATTTGCTTAATTCCTTTTTTCCTTGCTTCAACAGTAATTGGCAGCGCACCTTTTATAGGGCGCAATCTTCCATCAAGCGATAGTTCGCCAAGAAATACTTTATCATCCAGGAAATTGTTTTTTATTATTCCATGAGCAGAGAGCAGCCCGATAGCAATCGGTAAATCGAATGAACTCCCCTCTTTTTTAATATCTGCCGGTGCAAGATTAACTGTAATCTTTTGCGGCTTGAATTCGTAACCACTGTTTTTAATAGCCGTGTTCACTCTTTCGCGGCTTTCTTTAACTGCGTTATCCGGCAAACCAACAATAATAAATCCCGGTATCTGTTTTTCAACATTCGTTTCCACATCTACCAGGTAAGCATCAATTCCGTATGTAGCACTTGAATTTATTTTGGAAAGCATAAACCCTCGTTTTTCCCCTTCGAATATAATTAAAATATATGATTAAGACAGTCGAGCCAATAGTGAAAGGTACTACTTTGCAAGGATCATTTTTTTTGTTTGGGTGAACTGCGGCGTAGAAACTTTGTATAAATAAATTCCGGAAGGTAATTCACTTCCATCAAAATCAAACGTATAAACTCCGCTGGAAAGAAAACCATGATGCAGTATTTCTATCTTTTTTCCTGTAAGATCATAAACCACCACTTCAACTTCTGCATCCTGCAAAATTTCAAACTCTATTATTGTAGCCGGATTAAAAGGGTTTGGATAATTCTGCCCTAGAATTATATCTTCCATCACACCCTGCCCAATTTTTACAAGTGAGGAATAAACTATTGTTCCATCAGTATTAACCTGTTTAACCCTATAAAAAACAACTCCAGTGTTTATGTTTCTTTCAGCTAAGTAGGAATATTTCTTTTGTTCATTCTTTTCTGCATCAGTCCTGTAAAGTTCAATGTAACCGCCCTGGTCTTTGGATGATTCGATCACATAATAAGATGCGCTATTAACATCTCCCCCGCTCCATTCAAGTTCGTAAAAATTATTAAGCACTCTTAAATTTAGTTCCGGCGCTTCCGCAAATAACGGTGCATTCGATCGTGCAAAATTTATGTTATCGTAAGTAATAAAATTTTCTGCGCCGGCAATTAAAGAATTAGCATCATCAAAGTTTATTTGCAAAAGTAAATCAGAGCTGTCTGAGTTAAAGTTTTTGTAGCTGCGGTATTTAAAAGCATTTTCAACTGATTCTTTTAGGTTTACAAAACGGAATTGTTCAATGTAAAAAGATGATTCATTATTTTTATTGCCAAATTCAAATTGATAATCATTCGGATTGAACACTATTGGTAGCGAAATTGTGGAGAAGTTAATTCCGTTACAATAGAATTTAGCTTTACCTTCCGATTCAACAAAGAGCAACGATATATGATGCCATGCTTCTGCTGATAAAAAGTGCGGCATCAGGTTCGATTGTTCATGATAATCTGATTTAGTCGAAAGAATTTGAAATTGATTTGTAAATAAACTGTACTCAACTTTGTTTGTTTTTACATTTTTAATTGATAAGAATTCAATCCCCGGATTATTTATCTTCAACCAAAAATCTGCATACAAATTATTATTTACTTTCTGCACAACCGGCAGAGTAACACTTGATGAAAACCCAAAACTTAAAGACCGGGCAGAAATTGATGAGACTTCGTAGAACGAAAGATCAGCTTTATAAATATTTTCCTTTTCAGATTGAATAGATGATTCGCTGCTGTGCAAATAACCTAAAACATTATCACTACCTTTAATTAAGCCCTTCAGTTCAAGCGAAGCGCTTTCAACATTATAAGAATTGAAAGTCATCACTACCTGGAAAAAATCTTCATCAATAAGTTGCGCAGCTGAAAATTCGATAACACATTTTATTAATTTCAAACCCGGTTTAGCTGCCGAAATGTATTTAAAATTAACCTGGCTGGTTTTATGAGCTGTTCTAAGCTCAATCTTTTTTAATTGAATTCCATTAGAAGGATTTAATTCGAGCTCCAGGATATCCGCATCTGCAAATCCTTTAGAAGTCACAATTGATACTTCGAACGATTTACCTTCAGGAATGAATTCCGGAAATCCGAGTTTGAAATTATCTGTAACCATCTGGCTGTGGCTAAGTATGAAAAAGCCAGAAACCAATATTATGTAAATAACTCTGAGCATTTGTTTCGAAATAAAGTGAATTAATTTGAAATGTTCAACATGGACATGTTTGAAGATATGGTTAAAATGTTCAAATATTGAATAAAAACAAACTATTTTGTTAGTTTATATAGTTTTTGGAAGAATTTTTACTTTAGCTGTAAGTGGTTGTTTTTTAACACTTTCTAAAATGTTTTTTTTAAGGCTAATTTAAAGTCAATCAAAAAACTTTTGGATCAAAATTTTTAATGGTGTTAATCAGGCGGCGACATTTGAAGTTAAAACAACCTTCGAGAGTTTTTTTTCATCAAGCAGTTCGTTCGAAATTGAAGTTATATCATCAACTGTAACCGAGTTAATTTTTTTAAGGAAGTCATCCAGTGAAACTATCCTGTTAAAATATAAAAATGAATTTGCAATCCTAATCATCCGGTTGGTTGTACTCTCTAAGCTAAGAAGCATACCTCCTTTAATATATTCTTTTACCCGGTTCAGTTCCTTTTCAGTTATTTTTTTCTCTTTCATTTTTAGAAATTCCTTAACAACAATTTCCATAACTCTTTCCGCTTGTTTACTATTAGTAGAAAAGTAAACACCAAAGGTAGAAACATCCTGGTAAGAATTTAAAAAAGAATTTATCTGGTAAGTAATACCAAGTTTTTCTCTTACTGCCTGGAACAATCGCGAGCTGCTTCCTTCGCCTAACATAGTGGATAGTATTTTAACTTGTATTCTCTTTTTATTTTTGAGTCCAATTGTAGAGCGCCCTATTATTGAATGAACCTGCTGGAAGTCCTTTTCAATAACCAGGTCGTTAACATTTTTACGATAGAATTTTTCCCTGCTCTGTTCACTGCCTGGTTTACGTTTGCGGATATTTCTTTCCGCAAGTTTTACCAACTCACTATGTTCGACAGCACCCGATGCAACAATGAGCAGGTTTCCTGTATTGTAATTATTCCGGTGGTACTTTTGCAATTCTCCGGAATTGAATTTATTTATATTTCCTTCAGTTCCTATAATAGGGTAACTTAAAGGGTTTCCACTAAAAATAATTTCTTCAAACTTATCAAAAATTAATTCTTCAGGATTATCATGAATATCTCTTAACTCATCAATAACAACCCCTGCTTCTTTTTTTATGTGGCTTTCTCTGAATAAAGGATTTTGTATCATATCAGAAAGAATGCCGAATGTTCTACTCAAATTTTTAGTTAAACCGCGCGAGTAATAACAAGTATGTTCCTTTGAAGTGAAGGCATTTAAATAACCGCCGTACGATTCTATCTCTTCAGAAATTCTCCTGGCAGATCTCTTTTTTGTTCCCTTAAAAAGCATGTGCTCTATAAAGTGGGATATGCCATTGTTCTTAAGGTTTTCATCTCTTGTTCCAACGTTAAACCAAAATCCTAATGAGAATGATTTAACATAAGGAATAATTTCCGAGATTATTGTTGTACCGTTGCTAAGCTTTGTTATCGAATATTTTTCCAAACTGAAGTAAACCTTTATTAAAATGAAGGAAGCAAATATAGAGATGATAGGTTAGTCAAACAAGATTTGGAAATTTGAAATGCAGGGATCTTGAGACTATGAGACTTTGAGATAATTTATTATAGATGATCTCAAATGATCTTATCAAGTATTTACAAATCTTCCGGCGAAACTATAATTAATTAGCTTCTGCTTTCTCAGGGAATTTTTGAAGATACTTATGATAAAAATCTCCGATAGCATTATAAGCTTTTTCAAGTATCTCTTCGTTTGGAAGAAATACCACTCTAAAATGATGTGTGCCGGGAACTTGCCCGAATCCGCTTCCCGGTACAACCACCACGCCTGTTTCTTTTATTAATTCTGCAACAAAGTGGTTATCCGGTTGGTTCATATGTAATCTTGGAAATGCGTAGAAAGCCCCTTCCGGTTTTACGCAGGAAATGCCTTCAATTGCATTTAGTTTTTCAACTGTCATATCACGTCTTAAAGTAAGTTTTTCTTTTGCACCCAAAAGATTAGATTGATCACCTTCAAGCGAAGGTTTAATTCCATACTGCTCAGGATGGTTAGCAGAAAGACGTGCTCTCAATATTTTATTTATTGCTTCGATGTAGTCGGAAAGGATTTCTTTTCTTCCGCTTACAATCCCCCAGCCAATCCTAAAGCCGGGAACCATATAATTTTTTGATAAGCCGCCAAAAGTTACGCAGGAAACATCTTTATTTAATGAAGCTATTGATACAAGTTTTTTATCATCAAATAAAAGTTTATCATAAATCTCATCTGAAAATATTACAAATTCATTTTCAACTGCAAGATCAACAATTTGCTGCAAGTTTTCTGTTGAGTAAAGTGAACCGGTTGGATTATTTGGATTGATAAGAATTATTGCTTTTGTTTTATCATTTATTTTACTTTTAATATCTTCAATATCAGGCAGCCAGCCGTTTTCTTCATCAAGGTAATAAGGATTTTCAACCGTAGCCAGTTTACTTTGAATTGCAGTATAAAGCGGATAGCCGGGAGCAGGAGTTAAAACATTTTCGCCGTTGTTTACTAAAGCAGTTAAACAGATTTCAATAGCTTCGCTTGCGCCCGTTGTAACAAAAATATCGTGGACGTTGGTTATTCCTTTTCTTTCGGCTTCTCTTTCAATCGCATCTCTAGCTTCCTGAATTCCTGATGAGGGTGCATAGCCGTTATCATTATTCAGCATTGCATTGTAAGTTGCTTTTACAAGATGTTCCGGCGGAGAAAAATCATAAATGTTCGGGTCACCGATATTCAAATAGAGCATTTCTTTTCCTGATTTTGCAACCTCATTTGCAAGTACAATAATATCTCTAACTGCGTAAGTGATTTTTTCTGTTCTAACAGCAGGAATAATTTTATTCTGGCTCATTCTTTCCTCCGGAATTAAACCAACGGTTTAAAATGTTTTAATTTCAATATGAAATTTAATGGATTTAAGACTATAATGCGATAGAAGTTGAAATAGAATGTTGGATAATAATTTAATAGGAAACATCTGGCGGCAGTAAACAAAAAAAATCGATAGAAAAGATATATTTCACTACCGACCCACTTTAAAAATTATTTAACTGAGATAAAACCCAGTGATTTCTTATATCATAATTATAAGAAATAAAATAACTGAAATTATTGTAACAGTTAGAAAGAGAAGACTGAATGAGTCTTTAGCTTTCTCTTTATATAGTGTATTCATTAATTACCTGCGACCCTCACCACTTTGCGGACAGAAACAATTGGAGCACAAAATAATATTTGAATACATCAATGGCAATAGTGTGTAAGATTTAATTACACAAATTAATTACTTTTTTATTGGGAGCACGCTTTTCAAGCAAAAATCATCTAATACAAGTAACTACTTACATTTCATTTTAAGTGTGTAACTATAATTTGTAACTCCACTGCCCGGTACATCCAGGTTTGTAGTTTCTCCATCTTTAAAGTTAAACTCAAGAGTTCTATCTTCTTCAAGAGCAGGGAATGGCAAGCTTGCTGGAACATTTTGGGTAATCGTTCCGCAGATGATATTAAAATTACCTCCCTGGTCGGAGTCACTTGTCTTTTTCAGCTCAAGTTTAGCAGCACCATCTTCTGAATAAACAACTTTCCCTTCATAAAAGACTTTATAACTGCTGTTCCCATCAAACTTACACTCTTCTGCATTTCCGGTCCAGGTTGCATTAACCGTTCCTTCTCCCTTAACGGTAGGAGGATCAGCTTCCCAATTAATAGTGCAGGGAATTGTTCCTGTTCCAATTGATTCTAACAAAAACTGTCCGCCATATTCGTGAGACATCGTGTGGTTATAAACAATATTGAATTTATCCCCTGCCTCAATTTCAATTTCCTTGGTTTCGCCAAATTCATTTTCTTTAAATGAATAGGGAAAGCGGGCTTTAAATTCCATCGTTAACGTATATTTGCCCGGATCACAATCTG